>DATMPR010000119.1:0-5518 GCA_035567575.1 Bacteroidia bacterium | reverse complement strand
AAACTTTAAAAGTTTCTTCATTGGGAACTCACAATGTTTTGGGGTTGGCACGTGTGAAAAAAGCAAGAGTTCTAGTTGCATCTACAAGCGAAGTTTACGGTGATCCTCATGTACATCCGCAACCGGAAGAATATTGGGGACATGTAAACACAGTTGGTCCGCGTGGTTGTTATGATGAAGCAAAACGTTTTATGGAAGCAATTACAATGGCATACCATAACGTTCACAATATTGAAACAAGAATTGTAAGAATATTTAATACATATGGTCCGCGCATGCGTTTAAATGACGGGCGTGTGCTACCTGCATTTATCGGGCAGGCATTACGCGGGGAAGATCTAACCATGTTTGGTGATGGTTCGCAAACACGCAGTTTTTGTTATGTTGATGATCTGGTAGAGGGAATTTTCCGTTTGCTGATGAGTGACTATCATTTACCGGTTAACATCGGGAATCCAAGTGAAATAAGCATTAAGGATTTTGCTGCGGAAATTTTAAAATTAACGGGTTCTTCACAAAAATTGATTTCACTGCCATTACCAAAAGACGATCCTAAGCAACGTCAGCCGGATATCACAAAAGCAAAAGCAATTTTAGGTTGGGAACCAAAAGTTCAGAGAGCAGAGGGTTTAAAAATTACTTACGAGTACTTTAAATCTTTACCAAGGGAAGAATTGTCGAAAACAGAGCACAGACAATTTGCTAAGTAGTGAGAAGCCTTGCGTTTATAATTATAGCAGCAATTGCCTTTTTAAATACAAACGCTCAGTCAAAATCTCTTAATTATAAATACAGCATTTCGTTACTCGAAGGGAAATGGTTTGTGGTGGCTACTAATTTCCCTATGTGGTTGGATACAAAAAATACAAATCCTAATTTTAATTACACAAATTTCAGAGAAAAAAATGAAAAATTACTGTTTGACGATTGTGTAATGTATTCCAAAAACAAATCTCCAAAACAAATTAAGGGTAAAGACAAACAAAAATACATGAGCGAATTGAGATTTATTTGGAGGGGAAAAGGATTATTGGGACTTTTTAAGAGCAGATGGAAAGTTATTGCCAATGATAAAGAAGGAAGATGGATCGCAATTTATTCTGCAAGAACTTTAGTAAGTCCGGAAGGAGTTGATATCGTTGCACGGACTAAAAATCTATCGGAAAATGAAATAAAAGGAATAATCTCGCACCTTGATAGATCATGCATTAAAAAACCAATCGAAATTTTGAAATGAAAAGAGGAATAATACTAATATTCAATTTTCTGGTTTTTTTGTCTGACGCTCAAAACTTTCCTTTACAAAAAGATTTTGAATGGCCTGATAAATTTGTTAATTACAAAAAAGTGCCGGATTCATTAAATACAGAAGATGCAATTATTTTAAAGGAAGTAGTAACTTATGGGAACGATTTTATAAGCCGTCGTATCGCCATTAAAATTCAAAATAACGAAGGTCTTGCTAAATTTAAAAAAATTCAACTCCCCGAAAATTACGATTTAACCAATTATCCTAACGAAAATAAACTTGGACGATTTAAAGGAAGAAAAGATCCTTTTATATATTCTTATGCACCGAAATATTTTGCGGCTAGAATTATAAAACCAAACCGTAAAATAATTGATTTGCAAATTAATGTTGCGTCTTCAAAAGTTTATTGGGTGGTAACCGGCGGAGAAAGAATTTATGACTTTCTTTATAATATAGATATTGAGAATTTAGAAGCAGGGGACATTTTGGAATATACCTATAAAGCGGATGTTGATTGGAGAGGAGGAATAATTAACTATTACCCTAATGAATCAAATGTTAAGTTTGATTACAATTTAACCGCCATAGCATACAGCACTCCAAAATTTAATACGATTGATTTTATTGATGGACATAATTCTCAAGTAAATTCTGTAAAAACAAATAGTGCATACTCTAATGGAAATTTAATAACAACAAAAGAAGTGCATTTTGACTACTTGAAAGCTATTACTTATTCAAGTAATATAAGACCCGGAATTAATTTACCACATCTTAGTATTAATTATGGTATTTACTATATGCAGACTCCCCGGCCTGTACATTACACTGGCTTTAACCACAATGTTCAAGCCTCAAAACCGTTTTATGTTTTAAATCCAAATGTTTGGCTAATTTTTTCTGACTCTTCAAAATACTCTCCGACGAATAATAACTATAACACTAATTTGAGAAAATTTTTATCAAGTTTTGATTATAGTTATACAAGTGACTCAACCGGTGTAAAATATATGACCCGCGTTACAGATTCACTAAATACAATGAAATATGTATCATCAGAGGATATTCATTATAGTGGTAACGCTCAATATTCGATGGCTTCTACAGAGTTATTGAATAAGGGAAAAATCACAGAAGAATTTGTGGTGAAAAACTACTTTGATATTTTAAATGCTAAAAATATATTTTATTATCAGGGAATAGTAATGGACAAACGGCAAAGTGAAATTAGGATGGAATATAGAGGACACATGAATCTGGAAAAGAAAATTATAATTTTACCGGATGGAAAGTCGTTTAAATATTTTATGCCGAGATATAAAGGAATGGATTATAATACTGATGAGTTGCCATTTTATTTTGAAGGCGTTAATTGTGCTTTAATTCCTGCCGAAACAAAATACGGTAATGGTAAATATAAAACTAAAAAAGTTCAGATTTTATTTACAAAAACTCCAAAAAGCTTATACAATGAAAACACAAGAAGTGAAGCGGGTGTATTTAAAATTAAAACGGATTCTTTTTCTATCAACGTAAATACCAAATTAAATCTTGGTGGTCAGTTTTCGACTGTACTAAGACACTATTATAATAATAGTATTATTGATTCAACGATCGGA
This sequence comes from Bacteroidia bacterium, assembly GCA_035567575.1. Lineage (GTDB taxonomy): Bacteria > Bacteroidota > Bacteroidia > B-17B0 > Aurantibacillaceae > JAHEYG01. The sequence goes on along the minus strand of DATMPR010000119.1, from coordinate 2,647 downwards.
TTAAATTATTATAAAAAATGTACAGATAAACCCCATGCCAAGGATATGAAAATTACGATGGCTAATTCGTCAAAAATATTCCCATTTAAATGCTCATACAATACAACTGAAAAAATAGGACTTGCAAGTAAAAATAGTATCGATTTAAATAATTGGTTTTCTTTCACATGTTCAGAGGAACAATTAGCAAAAAAACCCAATCATGATTATTATGTGGATTTCCAATATACAGATGCTTACAATTATCTTTTCGAATTTGATAAGGCTGTTGAACTTTTAAATGCGGACGATTTTTCAAAAAAAATGAATAACGACTATTTTGAAATTAATAGTAATCTTGTAAAACAAGATGATACAAAATACTTATTAAGTGTCATGATAAAAGTTAAGCAGGATATGATCCCGGAAAAAGATGCTATGAGAATAATGGATTTTGTTGCTATGCTCGACGTAATTAATCATTTTAAACTAAATTATAAAACCCTTTGATCCATCACTACAACATAATTGTCAAAGGAAAAGTACATGGCGTAGCATTTCGCTTTTCGGCGCATCATAAAGCTATTAAGTTAGGTTTAACCGGACTTGTAAAAAATATGCCCGATAAGTCAGTGTTTATTGAAGCTGAGGGCAGCGAAGAAGCTATCAATAAACTTATAGAGTGGTGTTATTATGGTCCGCCAAAGGCCAAAGTTACAGAGGTAAACGCTGTTGAAGGCGAAGTTAAAGGCTACAAAACCTTCGAGCTAAAACGGATGTAATTTTATTTATCTGAATAAAGATATTTGTCCGTTACGTGCTGTTTTTTTTCCGGTATTTTTTTCGATGGTCTCTATCCGGTAAAAATAAATATCGTCCGCGCATAAATTCCCTTTAAAACGCCCGTCCCATTTGCCGTTGATATTGTTAGTGGTAAAAACGGTGTTATCCCAACGGTCTTCAATGGTGAAATTATAATAACTGTATTCGCAATTTAGGACAGGAAAGAAATAATCGTTCTTACCATCTTCGTTAGGCGTAAAACTATTGGGAATTAAAATTTCACAATCGCAGGCTTTTAATTTTACTTCAACGCTATCATAACTTACGCCACAAGTTTTGCTTTCAGTTCTTACCCAATAAGTACCGGGTTTGTAAGGAATAATACTGTTTGCGTTAGAACCGTTACTCCAGGTAATTTTACTGCCAACCGCGGGTTTAATGCTTAATACTTTGTTTTCGTCACTCATGCAAAACGTAACTTCATTTCCAAAACTTGGTGTTGAAGCTTTATAAAAATTCACAGTAAAAGCTTGCGTTACAGAACAGCCTTTGTTACTTATTTTCACTGAGTATTTTCCGGGTGTTTCAATTCTGATTCTTGGTGTTGTTTCATCGGTGCTCCATAAATAAGTATAGGAAGTGTTTTTTATACCAATAAGTGCAGTGCTGCTATTACAAATTAAAGTGTCGTTAAATTTTAATTTTGGCTTTTCGAAGTGCTTTACGTAACAGCTATCGGTGTAAATTGTATTATTGCTATTAACTTTTAAATAATATTTCCCCTCGTCGTGCGCCGCTAAAACTTTGTAATTATCCTTGATGGAAGTTGGTGTTCTCCAATGGTAAGTTGCGGTTTTTGAAAAAGAATTACTTTTTCCTTCGAGAAATGCAGTATCACCCTTGCAAATTCCTATCGTATCAGGAATAAGATTGATCTGAGCTTTTGTTGTAAAAGTTATCAGTATCAATAAATATGTGACAAATTTTTTCAGTTTTATAATTCTAAGGTGATGGTAATAATAGTTCCGTGATTTTTTGGATCCAAAACACTTTTATCTTCCATCTTCACGTTTTGTTTTTTATTATAAAGTTTTGAATTCAATTCTAGGATATTTGAAATGGTTGAAGTTCCCAATGATTTATGACTGCTTTTTGCATGTTCTTTCGCTTTTATCAAACCAATACCGTCGTCTTCAATGGTAATTACCAATTCATTTTTTTTATTCTTCTTAAAACCAATTTTAAGAGTACCGTGTTCGTGTTTTGGTAAGATGCCATGTATAATAGAATTTTCAGCATGCGGCTGTATGATCATGTTTGGAATTGAAATTTCATCGGGATTAATGGAATCATCCACTTCAATTTTAAAATCGAATTTGTTTTTGAAACGTTCTTTCTCCAGATCTAAATAATAATTAAGACGTACAACTTCATCGCGTAATGTGATCTGACTTTGTGAGGCTTTTTCAATGATCATTCGTATCAATCGCGAAAACTTTGCCAAATATTCGCTGGCCATTAAGCTATTATTGGTGTTAATATAGTTTTGGATAGAAGTAAGGGAGTTAAAAATAAAATGCGGACTCAATAAAGAGTTCATTGCCTGATGTTTTAATAAATTAATTTGTTGTTCGTCCTGAATTCTCTTTTTAGCTTTTCTCTTAATATTTTTGATCCAGAAGTAACTGATCACTAGTATCAAAAACAATGCCGAAATGCTCAATACAATATATATCCATGCTGTTTCTGTAATAGATGCATCTTTTTCAATGTCAAGAATAAAGGGCTCACTCCAATTTATGTTATCTAAAGATGTAATGATCTCAATGCTGTGTTTTCCACCCGGTATTGAGTTTAAGTTCACCTGAAAATCCGTAATATTCTG
>DATMPR010000118.1:0-9389 GCA_035567575.1 Bacteroidia bacterium | reverse complement strand
CAATGTTCGTATCCTCTTTGAGATTGCGTAAACAATCATTAGCATTAGTATAAGATTCGATATCGAAATGACAACCCTTTTCCATTTCCAATTCATGCGTATGGTTCTTCAATGTATTTGTTAATACATTATTATAGAATTCACTATCCTCCAAAACAATAATTTTAAACAGCTTCTTCAACTTCTTCATGATGTTTCTTTTTTAATTTATTTTTTTTAATTCTTTCATTTCTTTTCAAATACCTCCAAAGCAATAATGTAAATTTTTCATTAGGACCTCTCATTACCTTTTCGCTTTGCAGTTTTGTTTTTTTCTTTTTTTCATCACAATCAAGCCCTATCGTTTTAATCAAATAAGACAGCGGACTTAGTATAAGAAGACGAAACCGTTTATGTATGTGGTAATCACTTTTATTAAATATGTAAGTTGCGATAAGCATAATTTATATTTTTCCTTCTTTTTATCTGTGAAATATGCAAATCACGTGCCTAAATGACTTTTCTTTTTTGCAAATTTCAATTTACTATATTACAATTAGTTACTTATAATCTTTTCGTATTACCGGGTTTTATCCGCGCTAATTTTTTCAATGGCGGGAAAAATTTATCAAAACGGGAGTCTTTTTCTCCCTCTAATGCTGCCACATACCACCTATAACCGCTTCTTGTAAATTTTCGGGATGCAATTCGGGCGGAATACTTAACACAGGGATCTTAGCATGATTAATTAATTGGTGCGCGTAACTACCCAATATCAAACTTTCTAATCCGGATTTTTCATCACTCATGATAATGATAAGATCAGCATCAACTTTTTGCCCATACTCAAGTGTTTTTTCGGCGCGATTTGAAGCTCTGTCAATTTCAAGAGTGCACAATATATGTTTCTTGCTCGCCATTTTCTTGATCTGAGGTAATATTACATTTAATTTATATTCATAATTCTCTTCATGTTTTCCCAGCAAACCAAGTACATGTAAACGCGCTCCAAATTTATCGGCGATCTTAATTGCAGAATTTACTTTTTGCCGCGAGTGCTCTGATGAATCGATCGGTAATAAAATATTTGAATAACCGGAACGTTCAACCTCGGTTCTAACAGTCATTACAGGAATGCTGGAATTAGTTAATACCCGATAAGAATTACTGCCAAGGAGAAAATCGTTTGTTGAATCACTGCCATGTGTTCCCATAATGATCAATCCAACCTGAGATTCTTCCGCAAAATTTGAAATTTCGGAAGGAATACTTCCAAGTAAAACTTTAGTTGTAACCGTTACCTTATCTTCTTCTCTTATTTTTTTTGCCAGCTGCTCAAGTTTATTTTCGAGGAAACTCATGATCACGCGGGTATCATCGAGTTTAAGTGCGGGTAAAATAACATCCATCAGATCGCCTTTTTTTTGCACATTCAAAAGCACAACTTCACTGTTAAATGATCTTGCAATGGCAGCGCCGTGTTTTATAGCCCGCATTGAAGTTTCTGAAAAATCAATCGGGATCAATATTTTATTTGCGTTTATCGTAATCATGACTTTATGTTTTTAGGGTTTAATGATCTAGTGAATTGCAAGTATTGGCAGCATTGAATGAAAAGCAAGAGTATTAGTAATGCTTTGATTAAATAAATTATAAAATATATTATGTTTTTTAGGATTAAGCATAATTACGTTGGTTGGATGAAACGTAAAGTAATTTTCTAATTGCTCAGCGACATTAGCACCCTCAATATGTGTTGTTTTATGGTTCACATGCTCAAGTTTCTCTTCAACAAATAAATAACTAATAGCTTTTTCATGAGTGATCTTACCTTCCGGATCTTCAACATTAACAATTTCCAATTCCGCATCGAATACTTTACTGAAATATTTTGCTACATATACCAGATCAGTTTCCTCTGTTTTTTCCAGATCGCAGGCAAAGGATATTTTTTGGATCCTCTGATATTTTATAGTTTCCGGAATAATAAAAGTCGGAACTTCCAGTTTTCTTGCAACGGCAACAGCTGTACTTCCAATAATATGTTCTTTAAATGCTCCGGCCTCCCCGATTATTCCCATCACGATCAGATCTGCATTTGTTTTTTTTGCAGCAGCTTCTATAACCTCGAATGGCGATCCCATGTCGGAAATACATTCAATATCAAAATCCCTTCCGTGTTTTTCCAGGATCTCCTTTTTTAGCGCTGATAATTTTTCTTCAGAGATTTTTTGGAATGTAGAAATGGTTTCTACAGGAAAAGGGACTTCATACGAAATATTTGGAACCGGATAAGCGTGCACTAAAACTATGCGTGAATCAAAAAATTTTGCTAACTCTATCGCATAATCAACCGCATTGGCCGCTGAGGGCGAAAAATCGGTTGGTATTAGAATTGTTTCCATGTTTGAAGTATTTAATTATAATAGTTCTTTAAAAATGTCAGGATTAAGTATCTGTAAAGGGTAATTAATTTTCGCATGCTCTTTCAGGACGTTTAGTCTGCCACTAGGTTTTAATTTTTTTAATTCATAAATATCAGCTCTGCGGTCAAGAATATTATGAACACTTCCCTGCAAGCGTAATTTTTTTAGCAGATCAAGTTCAACGTCAACTATCAGAACCGTTTCTGAATTGGGAGTAGCTTCTGCTTTTACACCATTGGTTGGAAATGAAAAATCAGCAGGTGTATACACTGCCGACTGCGCATACTGAATATCCATGTTATGCACTTTGGGTAAATTTCCTACACATCCGGCAATGGCCACAAAACATTCGTTCTCTACGGCTCTCGATTGTGCACAGGTTTTTACTCTTGTAAATGCGTTTTGTGTGTCGGTAAGAAACGGAACAAACAAAATTTCCATTCCATCTAAAGCTAATAGTCTTGCTAATTCAGGAAATTCCACATCATAACAAACCAATATTCCTATTTTTCCTGCATCAGTATCATACACTTTCAATTTATTTCCACCCACAATACCCCACGAATTAACTTCCGTTGGTGTTACGTGAATTTTAGTATAACGTTCGATAGACCCGTCCCTTCTGCACAAATATCCCACATTGTATAATTGTCCGCCTTTTATGAAAGGCATGCTTCCTGTTATGATATTTACGTTATAAGCGATAGCATAATCAATAAATTTATCTCTTAGTGGTTCGGTAAAATTAGCAAGACTTCTTATGGCTTCAGCTTCGGTTTGATGGTTGAAGTCGGCCATAAGAGGCGCCATGAACATTTCCGGAAATAAAACAAAGTCCGAATGATAACCGGCTACCGTATCCACAAAAAATTCTATTTGTTCGCATAAAGCATCAAAATTATTGAACGAGCGCATTTCCCACTGTACCAAACCAATGCGGGTATTGCTTTTACGCTGCTTCATGAGTTTTGAGGGTTTCGCATACAATACATTATTCCATTCCATCAAAGTGGCATGCTCTTTCGATTCATCATCACCCGGCATGTAATTAACTAATATTTTTTTTACGTGAAATTCGTTTGCAAGCTGAAATGAAAGTACAGGGTCGAAGATCTCTTTCATTTTTACTTTATTGATATATTCTTTTGGTGTAATTTCTTTTGAATGCAAAGTATAATTTGGTATTCTGCCACCAAACACAATTGATTTAAGATTCAAACGTTCACAAAGTTCTTTCCGCGCGTCATATAAACGGCGCGCCAATCTCAATCCTCTGTAATCAGGATGCACAAATACTTCAATACCATAAAGCACATCGCCTGCTGCAGTGTGTGTATTAAAAGTATAATTGCCTGTTATTTGCGCGTAAGTATGGTCGTCCCCAAAGCTGTCGTAATTTACAATGATGGATAATGCAACACCAACAACTTTATCGTTAAACAAAACAACGATCTGCCCCTCCGGAAAAATTTCGAGTAATAATTTTATATGATTTTCTGTCCAAATTGAACCATGCCAATTCTTATATGCCTCAACCATTGAATCGCGCAGGCCCAAATAATCATCCAGTTTAAGATGTCGCACTTCAATTTTTTTAGACTCTTGAACAGGAGATTTATTTCTTTTTGTTGTTTTTTTAACTACACGCTGCATGGTTTAATATTTAATTCTAAAGCCAAATATGTTTACTAAAAGCATTGATCGGACTTTCTTATTAAAGGCAAGGTCTATGCCATAAAATAAGTAGCTATGTTCCAGTATATTAATTAGCAGACCGGTTAATTAAATTCTCTAAATAAGAATTTATTCCTGCTTTGATAAGTTATTGCCGTTTAAAGAATAGCCAAAACCCGATTATTTTGGTTTAAATCCGGAAAAACAAAATGAAAAATGTAAAAATTCAGCAATAGCATACTTAATTTTTATGTTTTATTTAATTGTAGAACCGCAAGTATTTTATTGAACAATTTATTTTCATCAAAAGGTTTTGAGATATAATCATTCATTTTTGCTTTAAAACACTTATCCGCTTCGTTAGAGAAGGCATGAGCGGTCATCGCGATAATTGGTACTTTGCTTTTAGGCGGCGCGATTTTATTCCGGATAAAATTGGTTGTTTCATAACCATCCATTTCAGGTAATTGGATGTCCATTAAAATAATATCAAAGTTATTTTTCTTTACTTTTTCAATTGCAATTTTTCCATTCTCAGCGATCTCGACTACACATTGCCAGTTCTCTAATATTTTGGAAGCGAGTATCTGGTTAAAAGTATTATCTTCCACTACAAGAACTTTTACACCTTTTAAAGGGAATTGATCTAAATTATATTTTGGTGCTGAATGATTTAAATTATTGTGCCGGAGATCTTTCCAAAAATTTAATTTGAATTCAAACAGCGAGCCTTTATTAAGAGTACTGCTCACCCATATTGTTCCGCCTTGAAGTTCTATTAATTGTCTGGTTATTGAAAGTCCCAGACCTGTACCTCCGTATTTTCTCGATGTATCATTGGCAGCCTGGGTAAAGCTTTCAAATATTTTATTCAAACTTTCCTCAGGTATTCCTATGCCGGTATCTTTTACTCCGAATTTGAGTCCTATTTTGTTTTCAGTTTCATTTACAACCGAAACCGTTATTTTTACTTCCCCTTTATTTGTAAATTTAATCGCGTTACCAACTAAATTAATAAGTATTTGATTTAAGCGCGTTGGATCGCCAACCAATGTTTGAGGTATATCCTCATCTATCTCAAGCTCCAGGTTTATATTTTTTTCGATGGCTTTTGGATGCATCATTTCAATAAGTGTAAGGACCAATTCAGGTAATTTAAATCTGATGTTCTCAAAAGTTACTTTTCCTGATTCCAGTTTAGAAAAATCTAAAATATCATTTATAATAACCAAAAGGTTTTCGCCCGAAGTTTGAATGGCGTTAAGATATTGTTTATCATCACCGGTAAATTCTGATTTTGAAAGAAGATGTGTAAATCCGATAATCGCATTCATGGGCGTACGGATCTCATGACTCATATTAGCCAAAAATTGTTCTTTTACTTTTAACGATTCTTCCAATTGTTTTTTAGCCTTATTGAGTTCCCTGATCGCTCTGTTTCCGCTGAAAAGAGATTGTTCTGCGATTGTGTTGGCTAACATCAATTCTTTTTCAGCCCGCTTTTGCTTACTTATATCCGAATCTATAGAAATAATTTTTTCTACATTTCCTTTATCATCCAGTAATGGTGTTAATGAAGTAAGTACCCAATATACATTTCCTTCTTTCGAATAATTTTTACTTTCATAAGCTAAAGGTTTTTTGTCGCGCAGAATTACTTTATAAAAATCATTTTCAGGTGAAAGTCCGGTAGGTTCTCCTCTACGCAAGATCTGACCATAAGTTCCTTTTACATCTTCAAGCGTATAACCAAAAAGCCGTGTAAATCCTTCGTTCACCCATTCTATTTTTCCATCTTTATTTGCAATTGTAACCGCGTTGAACGATTTAATAGCGACCATTGCCAACTGTTCAAGTTCTGCTTCTTTTTTCTGGATCGTAATATCCTGCTCTGTTCCCACAACTCTCAATACTTTTTTATTCTCATCAAGGAGTAATTCTCCTCTTGTATGAATATCCCTTACTTCGCCGTCACGACGAGTTATCCTGTGAAAAAAATCAAAAGGCAATAAATTTTTCATCGATTCCTGAATGGATGAAATAACATGTTTTTTATCATCAGGATATATAAAATCAAAAAATTCCTGATAAGTAATTTTTAATTCGCCAGGTTCAACACCTAAAATATGATATAATTCATCTGAGCAGGTAAAACCGTTTCCATTCACCGTCCATTCCCAGCTTCCGATATGCGCGAGTTTCTGGGCCTCAGCTAATTTTTGTTTTTCACGTAAAAGGTCAGCTGATTTTTCTTCTAGTTTTTTTGCGTTTTCAGATAATTCTTTGAGGAGTTTGTAGCGTTCGATACTATAATTAATAGATTGTTTTAAACCTTTTGAATTTAATTTTCCCTTTACTAAAAAATCCTGAGCGCCTAATTTTACTGTTGTTATCCCAATGGATTCATCCTCCAGCCCGGTTAGTACAATTATTGGTTTTTCGGAAGCGGCTTTAAACACTGATCGAAAAGTATCAACACCGGTGCTATCAGGTAAAGAAAGGTCAATTATAATAATATCGAAATTATTCTTCTTCAACAACTCAAGTCCTTCTGATAATATTCCTGCCGTCTTAAGATTAAACCGATCGTTGTATGATTCTTTTAAATAAATATCGATCAACCGGGCATCAGGTAAATTATCTTCAATTAAGAGTATGTTAATTTTCTCTTCCATGCGATCCGTTAGTTCGTATTTCTTTTTTCTTGCTTACTAATTGTAAAGTTAAAAATGGATCCTTTATTCAGTTCTGATTCCACCCAGATCTTTCCGTTATGCTGCTCGATTATTTTTTTACAAATGGTTAAACCAATACCGGTTCCTTCATAAGCTTCCCTTGAATGTAAACGCTGAAAAATAGTAAATATCCTTTCTGAATACTTAGGGTCAATGCCAATTCCATTATCTTTAACCATAAATTGCCAGCTTGTATCCAGTTCTTTTGAAGAAATAGTTATAACAGGCTTCACATCTCTCTGAAATTTCACCGCGTTGTTGATCAGGTTTTGAAAAACAAGATTCATTCGCTGTTTGTTAGCATAGATCACCGGCAAAGCATCTACTTTTATTTTTGCATTATTTTTTTTAATGTTCTCTGCTAAATTTGAAATAGCTGTATCTACAATTTTAGCGGCATCCACCCATTCGTGATGATCTTCTTGCGTAGTTATACGTGAATAAGTTAACAGGTCGGTTATCAAAATATCCATCCGGCTTACACCTTGCACAACAAAATCTATGAATTCGTTGGCTTCATCATCCAATTTATTTTTGTAACGACCCTCTAATAATTGCACATAACTGCTTATAGTTCGCAAGGGTTCACGCAGATCGTGTGAAGCTACATAAGCAAATTGTTCAAGATCTTTATTCGATTGCTCAAGACGCATTGCATAATCCTGAAGTGCTTGTTTTTGCCTCATCAGACTCTCTTCTGCAAGATCCCTTTCTTTTATTTTTTGATTCAGATCATCTAACATAATGTTAAACGAATTAGCAAGGGCTCCAATCTCATCTTTCGCAAATATTTTTGCACGGCTGCTAAAATCGCCTTTAGCTACTTTATCAGAAACCCGTACAACTTCATTTATGCCTTTGGAAATGGCGATGCTTACTGATATAGTCAGAAAAAGTCCGCTGAACTCAACTGTTAATGCAATTACTAAAAGAAGTTTCAATACTAAATTCTCGAGCCATCTTGAGCCTTCACCTAAAGTATATGAAAAATCGTCCTCGAGTTTTGTTAGTTTTTGATTGATGGGATCAATTTCCTTCAGGATCTCATTTATCTTTTCTTGTGAAACATCAGTTGAATTGATCTCGTTGCTTAATTTTTCACCGATAGGGATCAATTGGATAAATGTAGGTTCTGCTTCTCCCCAAATAATAATGGCTTTTTTTATGTATGAAATTTCATTAAAATTCCTGAAGAGCCATATCATTCCGTTAACATCATCAGGAAAATTCCGGCCCTGAATAAATCCTTGCCGTGCTTTTTCAAAATCAGGATTCTTTTTACCTAATTCACTTCTTGCTTTGGCATCGCCCAATGGAATTTTAATAAATTCCAAAAATTTCCTGTAATCTTTTTCCTCGTGCGTATGTCCGTATTTTTGCAGATAATATCCTGCGTCTTTTTGCGCTTTCGACCAAAGTCCTTCACCGCCAACATACGCTCTTACGGAAGAAAGTGTCCTGACTGCAAACCATAAAGTAAATAATTCAACCGCTATAAGCAAGGCCATAATGCCCACCACAAAAAATAATTTTTGTTTAATGGATACATCCTTAAACCATTTTGTTACACGGATTCTCATATACTAATTTCAAAACTTATTCCTTTTTTACTTCTGTCTGAGGTCAGTTTTAATAGTGAAATAAAAAGTTGATCCTTTATTTAGTTCCGATTCTACCCAAATTTTTCCTTCATGTCTTTCTACAATTTTTTTACAAATAGCCAGGCCAATACCTGTTCCGGGGTATTTATCTTTTGAATGGAGCCGCTGAAATATGACAAATATTTTTTCACAATATTCTTTTTTTATTCCAATACCATTATCTTTTACGGCAAAAACATAATTTCCGTTTAGTTTTTTATACGAAATATTTATCTCCGGAGTTCTGTCACCTTTGAATTTTATCGCGTTTGCTATTAAATTAAAGAATAGCTGGCCAATTAAAACTTTATCGCCATAAATTTCGGGCAGTTTATCCCAGATTATCTTAGCTTTAGACTCTTTTATGGAAACACTCAGATCCTTCATTACTTCCTGCAATACGTCATCAAGATCAATAGATTCAAAAGGTTTGATCCTGTTGATGCGCGAATAATCGAGCAGGCTGTAAATAAGTGTTTGCATGCGATTGGCACCATCAACGGCAAAATGTATAAAATCATTTGCATCTTTATCCAATTTATCCTTATAATGTTTTTCGATCAACTGAACATAACTTGTTATCATCCGTAAAGGCTCTTGTAGATCATGGGAAGCCACATAGGCGAATTGTTCCAGTTCAGCGTTAGAGCGTTTTAGTTCTTCTGTTCTTTTTAAAATTTCATTTTCCGCTTTTTTTCTTTCGGTAAGATCCCGTGTGATCTTCACAAATCCTTTTAAATTTCCTTCAGCATCAACCAATTCTGTAATAACAACATCTGCCCAAAATAAGCTTTTGTCTTTTCTCACTCTCCAGCCTTCGCAGACATACTTTTTTTCTCGTTTCGTCGCTTCCATTGCAGCCAATGGAATGCCTTTTTCTTTTTCTTCATCTGTATAAAAAACAGAAAAGTGTTTTCCAATAATTTCGTCTTCTG
>DATMPR010000117.1:0-4611 GCA_035567575.1 Bacteroidia bacterium | reverse complement strand
ATAATTATTAATAGCTGTGTTTTTTAATTCGAGATACCCTGTATTGTAAAAGGCACCTAAGCGGTATTGAATACGTTTTGCATAAGCGCCGCTGCCTGCCGCATATTTGTTGGGTACAAAATTTATACCTAGTGAAAGGCGGTAACTGTTTTTCAGATCATTTACTTTATCAAGGTAGCGGAATTGCTGCCAGTTGGTGTAAGATGCATCTGCAGCAACAGTAAGCATATCGCCTTTTTTAAGGCTTATACCAATACCTTGTTCTAATGGTAAACGAATACTGCTTGGCTGATCAATGTGATAAATGAAAGTGTCTTTTGGAATTTCATCTCCAAAACCATTTAACGTATAATTGTAAGCCATGTAATTATTTTTTACCCGGATGGTATTTGGCAACGACATATAATAACCGAAACCGATCTTTATTTTTTTTCTTAACTCCCGTTTACCAACTGAATCAATATTAAAAGATGTTTGTATTCCAAAACCTGCGGTAATAGAATTGTAATTTACACCTCTGAAACGGCGGGTGTTATAAAAATTTATGGAACCGGGATAAACAACATTCGTTGCATCCAAAATATTTCCAAATAAATAATCGGCGCGGCCGCCAATGCTTAACTCAGATAATAATTGTTTTCTGAATTTAATACGTTTGTATTTTCCTACCTTATGATGACTTATCAATGTATCACGGTAGGCCGAACGGTAAAATCTGGTGATTACTTTTTTAAATGGATTCGTTCCTACGCCAAAAAATGCTTTATTAATTCCGCCTGAGCCGGTATATTTAGTTGTGACGGTTCCGATGCCATCCTGGTATATATCCGTTTTTAAATTGTATCCCACATTTGAATAAGGCATAATACCAAAACAAGCTGCTGCACGCTGTTTGATAGGAAAACCTAAGCAAGCATAAGAAAAATTTACTGTTTTGGTTTTAACTTTAGTGATGCCATTATCGAACTGACTAAACTGCGCAATACCGCCCAACTCCAATGTTGTTAAACGGATTCCGGAAATAGCCGCAGGGTTTCCTGCATTAATAAATATGGGCGAAGTAGTATCAGGTTTAAAACCAATGAAAGTGCCGCCCAAACCTTGTATTTGCGAAAAGGCGGTGGCATTTAATTCACCTAAGCCATAACGTGAATACGGACTAAAAGTTAAGTTTTGGGAAAACAAGTTAGCAGATACGCCAAACAAAAAAATTACGAATTGTATTTTAAGAGAAGCATTAAAGTGCATTTTATTTTTTCTTGTTGGCCACTTTGAATAGCCATATTTTTTGTCAGTTAAAATCAAGGTGTATGGCTATTTCAAGAATTATAAATCAAAATTTCGTTTAGCCCTGTTAATACCAAATGAGGGTGGGCAAAGATGCGATTTTTTAGACGTTTTGCAAAGAAATCGGTATCGCCGCCCGTGATAACAATTGTTAAATCGGAGTATAGTTTTTTATATTCATTTATAATACCATCCGTCTCATTCAGTATCCCATTTATGACCCCAGAAAGGATGGATTCTTCGGTGCTTTCCCCAACTAGTTTATCATAATTTTCGTTGAATGAGATCAATGGTAATTTATCAGTAAAATGCTGTAAAGCTTTAAAGCGCATTTGCAAACCGGGTGAAATTGCTCCGCCTGAATATTCTCCTTTTGCATTGGTAAAATTAAATTTTAAGCAGGTACCCGCATCAATTACTAGTATGTTTTTTGTTGGATATAAACTGTAAGCACCAACCGATGCAGCCAAACGATCGGAGCCTAATGTTGATATTGTTTTATATGAATTTTTAATTGGAACTTTGGTTTGTGAAGTAAAAAAAATAGATGTTTTAATATTATTTAAAACACCTGTGATCGTCTGCTCATTATTCACCACCGAAGCAATAATACACTTGTCACTTTGCTTTAAAAATGCGGTATCATCCGTCAAATCGTTTATAGATTGATAGAATTTAACATCAACCAATTGATGCCCGTTAAAGAGAGCAGCTTTTACGCGTGTATTACCAAAATCTATAGCCAGGTTCATATACTGTACTAAGGTAAGTAAAATGAGGGTTTTTGAGAGTGAAATAAGGTATTTTTAGTCGCTTTTTGGCAGAATAGATTAAAATTGTATTTTTGCATCCTCAAAATGGTGGGTAAAACCATCACGGCTGGTACCTTAGCTCAGTCGGTAGAGCAAAGGACTGAAAATCCTTGTGTCCCTGGTTCGATTCCTGGAGGTACCACTTGATGCATTTAGATGATCGAAATGTAATGAAAAGCCACTAAGTCTTCAATCGATTGATTTAGTGGCTCTTTCTTTTGTGCTTTTTTAGTGATTTTGGTTCGATCCCCATTGGATTTCAAAACGATAAAATTAATTTGACACAAACATTTCTCCCCATTCCATACATCCCATAACGCCCGTTGGGAGATTGAGAGTAATATTCAAAATATTTTAATCGGCTTAGATTCGATTGATAAACCACATCGAAAATATTATTTACCAGAACCATAAATTGCAAGGTGTTCTTTTTACTGTAATTAATATCCATATTAATGGCCGCATTAAAAAGCGCATAACTTGGTGTCGGTGTTTCAGTATGATATAAAGCTAAATACCGATTTTGTGATCCGCTATAATCAAGTTCAGCTTTTAGATCAAATGCCGATAAAACTTTCCATTTCATTTTTATAACCTGATTGATGCTGCTGAGAATTTTTAATGGCGGAATAAATGGCAAATACTCACCGTTAATTCCTTTACCTTGATATTCATTTTTTGTATTGTCACCATAAACTGTTGAGAAGTTAGTATTGAATCCGAATCCTTTTAATTTTTGCGGATGAATATTAAGCGTGGCTTCTATTCCGTATAAATGAGCAGAGGCTTGCTGATACTGAAACGTCTTGTTGCCCTGAACAATTACAATCGGATTTCCCTGTGCATCTACTAACTGAGAAAGATAAATGTAATGTTGTATGTTATTATTAAAAAGACTTACCGATCCCGAAACATCTTTGAAATTTCCTATTATTCCTAAATCCTGCTGAAAACTAAATTCAGGAACAAAATTTTTATTCCCGATGTAAACAATGTGCGCTCCTGGGTCTAAACCATTCGAAGCGATCTCCGATAAATTTGGAGCCCTGTATCCTCTTGCTACGTTTGCTTTTATACTTAGTCTTTCCGAGATTTTATATGTTGTACCGATGCTTGATGACAGGCCTCCGAATGTTTGACTAAAAGTGGGAAATTGTAATTTTGCTCCTGTAGAATCTGAAACATGCTCATCAAATCCTGTTTTTGGATTAGGTTTTACATAAAACCCATTTCCGCTCAGATACCGGGTGTCATAACGCACACCCCCACATATTGTCCATTTATTATGTTTCCATTTTGCAAATAAATAACTTCCAACATCAAACAAATTATAATCAGGAATCGGAAAATCCGTTCCGTTTTTATTTTTGTTGTTTTGATGCATTCCGTTTATGCCGATTGTAGTTTCAATATTCATAAATTGTGGGGCGTTATAACGAAAGCCATAATTAATGGTGTTGAGACGCACATACATTCCGGCTTGTTCGGGATCAGTTGGATGATTATACTCTCTGCGAATATTCTGTTGAAACGCGAGCAGGGCATCTATTTCTCCTTTCCCAATTTGATAATGATTGTTTGTGTAAATCCGGTAATGTTGAATATGTTGATGCAGGGGACTTAGTTTGTATGAATTGAGTTCCTCATTTGAAACAATAGGGCGGCTTTTTATGTGATCCATTGTATCCTCATAAATTTGTTTCGTAAATTTTCGGGTCAATGAATCTCTACTGCCATCCGGAATTCCTTGAAAGTTATCGTAAACTGTAAAGTTCAGATGAGAATATCCTTTGTCATTTGTATATCCGATTAATCCAGAACCGTTTTTTTCCTGAAACCCTGTATTATAAACTCTGCCGTCCACACTATTGGTATAATTTTTCGCTATTCTGATAGAACCTCGTAAAGCCCACAACCAATGTTCGCTGCTGTATCCTAATCTGAATCCGTTTCCAATCAATCCATTATTACTTTGATATTCCGAAAATATTTTGCCTCTTATTATACTGTCCTTTTCATTTGGGATATAAGGAATGAGGCTGACCACTCCTGCTAAAGCATCCGAACCGTACATCAAACTCGCCGGGCCTTTTATGACCTCTGCTCTTTCAATATTGTAAGCGTCCACTTCAATTCCATGTTCATCTCCCCATTGTTGTCCTTCTTGCCTAATACCATCGTATTGAGTAAGCACTCGGTTATAACCTAAACCCCGAATGAATGGTTTGGAAATATTCGGGCCGGTTTTTACTGCATTTAAGCCGGGCGTATTTTTTACAAGCACATCTATAATATTACTCTCGGTTGTTTTCTCAATTGCTTTTGCGGAAATACTAACAATAGAAATCGGGTTTTCTTTTAGTAAAGTTGCTTTTGAAGTTCCTGTGACAACAATTTCATTTAGTTTTTGTCCGTTGGGTTTTAAGAAAATACTGTTTGTTTTGTTTACCAAAGAAATAGTGATCGTGTCCGTTTTATATCCTATGTAAGAAACAACCAACACGGGATTAAT
>DATMPR010000116.1:0-3600 GCA_035567575.1 Bacteroidia bacterium | reverse complement strand
AATTAACGAAGTAAGAATTAACACATTAAGTAACTCATCGGCAGAAGTTAAAGATCATATCACGAAATACGCAAATGTGAATTCGGATGCTTTTGTCGCTTTGAATACAGCATTTTGTTCGGGTGGTTTATTTATTCAGATAAAAGGAGTTGTAGAAAAACCAATTCATATTATTAATATTACTTCTGTAAGTGAAAATTCATTTATAAATCCGCGACAGTTAATTGTATTGGAGAAAAACGCTGAAGTTGTTGTTGTAGAAAGTTTTGTTTCCGGAAATAACTCCGGTAAAATTTTTCAAAATCATTTATCGGAGATTGTTCTGAATGAGAATGCGAAATTGAATTCATATCGTTTGCAAAATGAAGATGAAAATTCATATCAGGTAAATACGGTACAAGTAAATGTTAACCGTTACGCAAATTATACAACTAACACTTTTACATTTAACGGCGCTGTAGTACGTAATAATTTAAATGTTGTTTTAGCGAGTGATCTTTGCGAATCACACCTAAACGGTTTATTTATCAGCAGCGAGAGCAAATTAATTGATAACCATACATTGGTTGATCACCAAAAACCAAATTGTCAGAGTAACGAATTATATAAAGGTATTGCAAAAGGTAAATCGACCGGAATTTTTAACGGAAAGATCTATGTGAGGAAAGATGCGCAAAAAACAAATGCTTACCAAAGCAGTAAGAATATTTTATTAAGCGAAGACGCAACAATAAATACCAAACCACAGCTGGAAATATACGCTGATGACGTAAAATGTTCACATGGTACATCAACCGGAAAAGTGGATGAAGCGGCGTTATTCTATTTAAAATCGCGGGGGATTGGTGATGAAAAAGCGCGTAAATTATTATTGCAGGCTTTTGCACAGGAAGTAATTGATAAAATAAACATTGAAGAATTAAAAGAACGCGTTGTCGCTTTATTTGAAAATGCATTGTAAATGTTTGATGTAAAAAAAATAAGAAACGATTTTCCTATTCTTTCCAGAACAATAAATGGAAAGCCGCTTATTTATTTTGATAACGGAGCCACGACCCAAAAACCAAACGCTGTTATCGGCACTATTGTAAAATATTATTCAGAACAAAATGCGAACATTCATCGCGGAGTGCATACGCTCAGTCGTGAAGCCACTATTTTATTTGAAGAAGCAAGAAAAACTGTCGCACAATTTATCAATGCAAGTGAAGAAGAAGTTATTTTCACTGCCGGAACAACTGATGGGATCAACATAGTTGCGAACGGATTAAATTTATCTGACGGAAGTGAGATCATAATTACTGAAATGGAGCATCACTCCAATATATTACCCTGGCAATTATGGTGTGAACGGAATCATGGCAAATTAAAGGTACTGCCAATTAATGATGACGGTACCTTACAAATAAATAAACTTGAACAATTAATTAATTCAAACACCAGACTTATATCGGTGGCACACGTTTCTAATACCTTAGGAGTAATAAATTCCATTGATGAAATTATTAAGATTGCTAAATTCAATAACGTTCCGGTTTTGATTGATGGAGCGCAAGCGGTACCTCACATGAAAGTTGACATGAAACAATTAGGCTCCGATTTTTTTGTGTTTAGCGGACATAAAATGTACGCTCCAACCGGAGTTGGCGTTTTATGGATGGATAAGAAATGGTTACCGAAATTGCAATTATCAAAAGCGGGTGGCGGAACAATTAAAACTGTAAGTTTTGAAAAAACGGAATATGCGGAAGGAGCTTTGCGGTTTGAACCCGGTACGCCAAATATAGAAGGAGTAATTGGATTAGCAGCTGCAATCAACTATATTAACTCTATTGGAATTGAACATATTTCTAAACACGAACATACATTATTAAAATATGCTACTGAAAAATTAAATGAAATGCCTGAAGTGGAAATTTATGCAAATCATTTAGATAAAGCAGCTGTAATTTCGTTTAATGTAAAAGGCGCACATCCGTTTGATGTCGGTACTTTATTGGATAAATACGGAATTGCAGTACGAACCGGTCACCATTGCACGCAACCTTTAATGAAACATTATAATATTCCCGGAACAGTGCGCGCATCGCTTGCGATGTACAATACTTTAGAGGAGGTGAATGAGTTTATTGAAGCGTTGCAAAAATCAATTAAAATGTTGTCATGACCATTAAGGAAATTGAAAACGAAATAATTGAAGAATTTGAAATTTTTGGTGAGGACTGGGAAGGAAAATACGAACATTTAATTGACTTAGGAAAATCATTACCAAAAATAAAAGAAGAGTATAAAACAGAAGACAGATTAATTAAAGGTTGTCAGAGTAAAGTATGGATGCATTCTGAAGTAAAAGATGGAAAAGTAATTTACACGGCTGATAGTGATGCAATAATTACAAAGGGAATGGTTGCACTTATGATCCGTGTTCTATCGGATCAAAAAGCTGAGGATATTGTAAAGGCAGATCTCGAATTTATTAATAAAATTGGATTGAAAGAACATTTATCACCAATACGTGCAAATGGATTGGTGAGCATGATAAAACAAATGAAATTAGATGCACTCGCTCTAAGTAAAAAATGACTTAGCGCCTTTGCGAGAAAAAATATGGCAGCGATTATTATAACAAAGAACACTGAATTAATGCAGCGTGTGATCGATGAGATCAAAACCTGCTTCGATCCTGAAATTCCTGTGGATGTTTGGGAACTTGGATTAATTTACGAATTGGATCTTAACGATGAGAACGAATTGAAAATAACAATGACGCTCACGTCTCCAAATTGTCCCGCGGCAGAAAGTTTGCCTGCGGAAGTGGAAAATAAATGTAAGTTGGTTCAGGGAATCAAGTCTGTAGATTTAAAACTAACGTTTGAGCCAACTTGGACAAAAGAAATGATGAGCGAAGTCGCGCAATTGGAATTAGGTTTTATGTAGTTGGAAGTACGAATTATGATTAACGAATTACGAATAAATGAGCGAGGAAATAATAAATAAAGTGGCAGGAAGTGGTCTGGTGACAATAGACCTGGAAGAATTTTATCCGGAAGGCGCGCGCGTATTACTGGATGTAAAACCATTACTGTTTCAGGAATTGATCCTGAAAGAAAAAGATTTCCGCGATTTTATTAAAAATGAAGATTGGACGAAATATAAAAATAAATTGGTCGCAATCACTTGTACGAATGATGCGATCGTTCCAACATGGGCATATATGTTATTGAGTTTAGCTTTAGAACCTCACGCTAAAAAAATTGTTTTTGGAAGTCTGAACGAATTAGAAACAATTTTATTTGAAGAAGCTTTAAGTAAAATAAATTTTTCTCAATACAAAGATGCGCGTATCGTTATTAAAGGCTGCAGCAATAAACCTGTTCCAACAAACGCGTTTGTAAAATTAACAGCTGCTCTTAAACCATTCGCTAAAAGCATAATGTATGGCGAACCTTGCAGTACAGTTCCCCTATACAAAGCTCCAAAATAAGTCGAAATTTACCCAAGTTCTCAAATCTCACTACTCACATCTCAATTCTTACTTAAACCTTCGTATCGTTCCAATTACTTTTCGAGAAATTTTTGTTAAAAGCAAAAGTCGCGTAA
>DATMPR010000115.1:0-10337 GCA_035567575.1 Bacteroidia bacterium | reverse complement strand
CGTAATAATTACAGGATAACACCTTATAACCGTTTAGATCTAAGCGTAACTTATAATTTAACGCGCAATCCTGATTCCAAAAAACGTCATTCACTTGTGTTAAGTGTTTATAATGTTTACAACAGAAGAAATGCATTTTCAATTTATTTCAGAACTAAAGATGGTGAGCCAATGCAAACTGAAGCTGTGAGGTATTCAGTAATTGGCTCAATAGTTCCTGCGTTAACTTATAATTTTAGATTTTAATAATGAAAAAGTTTTT
The DNA here is from genome assembly GCA_035567575.1 of Bacteroidia bacterium. Lineage (GTDB taxonomy): Bacteria > Bacteroidota > Bacteroidia > B-17B0 > Aurantibacillaceae > JAHEYG01. The sequence continues at coordinate 10,075 of DATMPR010000115.1, read as the reverse complement.
TGCTATCATACTTATAACATTAATTTTCGCATCATGCCAGGATGTTGTCCAGATAAAACTCGATAAGGGATCGAAACTTTTAGTCGTTGATGCTTTTGTATCGAACTTAAGAACTGCACAAAAAATTCGTTTAACATACACCGATGATTATTTTAGTAATCAAAACCCACCGCCCGCTGCAGGTGCTAGTGTAGTTTTAAAAGATCTAACCAATAATTTAACTTATAATTTTACTGATCAAAATAATGGTGATTATATTTTCAATTTGGCAAGTACAGATACAATTGGACATGTAGGCCATACTTATAAACTGGAAGTTACTTTTAGTGGGAATCTATACACATCTATTGTTGATGAAAAACGTCCTGCAAAATTCGATAGCATTAGCGCAACTTATCATAATGGTTCAAGTGTTTTTGCTCCAAAGCCGGGATATTACTGTGTTCTATGGGCGCGGGATCCGCCGGGACCAATTTCTGATTATTATTGGATCAGATCGTCTAAAAATGGAACGCCTTATTCACAAGCTTCAGATATTAATTTAGCAATAGATGGTACTGGCGGAAGTGTTCCTTCAACAGATACATTATTATTTACTCCGCCTGCAATTAATCAAATTATTCCAAGAAGGGAAGTATTGAATGTTGGCGATACTTGTGCTGTTGAAATACATTCCATAAATAAAGAAACTTATTTCTTTTTAACGCAAGTTATTAATCAAACAAATAATTCAGGTTTATTTGCAACTACACCTGAGAATGTGAGAACAAATATTATTTCGCCGGAAGGAGCAACTAAAGCAATTGGCTGGTTTAGCGTTTCTTCAGTAAGTGCAGGCGGAAAAAAAATAAAATAATTACCAATTTTTTATTGATACATCAAAGCTATTGCTTTCAGAATTTATTTTGAATTCAATTATTTTTTGACCGCTAATTTTAAAAATTTGCGGATTATTATATTTACTGCTTTCTAAAACCAATTTGCTTTCAACACCCTTTGATCCAATATTTACAAAATAAAAAGAACTCATTCCCGTTTTAATATCAGTTTTATTAATGATCCACTTTGGCTTTTGGTTTTCATCAATGCCAAAATATTTTTCCACATCGGCTATCGGCCGTTTGTAGAGGAATTTGTCAAATTCAGTAATTAATTTTAATTCTATCTTTCCATTTATATCTTTTAGATCTGTATTGACAAGATCAGGAAACGGCGAAAGATTATTGTAGATCTTTCCGGGAATTACTTCAACATCCATTTCTTCTAAAGTTAGATCAATTGAAAATCCCGACTCGTACAAAAATAATAATTGTTGTCCGCTGCTTTTGTAAATGTTACAATACATCGTGTACCCTGTTTTCGAAACTTTTTTTAATTCTTTAATTTTAATATGATAGAAAGGTAGAGCAACAGGTTTAGCGCCGGATTTAGCTGGCGGTGCTGTAAAAACAATTGGAATGTTTTTTTCATCACGGCTAATAATTTCATTCATCCCATCAATTTTTATAAAAAAGAAAGTATTTTGCTTATTTAAATTCGCGAAACTAAATGTTTTATTTTCTATATCGAGTTGTTGTTTTGTGTAAATATTCCCTGCCAATAAAAGTTCTTTTTCTTTTGGATCGTAACAGAATGCATTAAAAATATAGCTGCGTTCATCGCCATTCGCATTTAACTTAAATCCTTTTACAATTGTACCTGTTTCTGCATTTATTTTTAAAACCCATTGTCCTTTTTTAATGCCTGTTGTAATTGTTAAATATATTAAAACCATTTCTGAATCGGCATAAAAAACATGAGTAGTGTTGATATTGTGTTTCTCAAGCGGATATTGCCAGATCTGTTTGTATTCAAAAGGTTTTGCCGGAGTAATAACAGAATATTTAGTTAAATAAAATTGTTTTCCTAAGCTATCTTCAGATGTACGAATAGTATATGTCGAATTTTTATAAGTGTAAATTTCATTCTCAAAAGTAGTCAGACTATTTATTTTATTAGACTCAAAGTTTTCAACTTTTGTAATTAATTTTAGAGAATCATTGTAGCGCACTAGTGTCGCCAAGTTTTTACTATTCACTTTCTGAAAATAAAAATTCAAATACCCGTGTAAAGTATCAGCGGTGATCTCCAGTAAATTTTCTGCTTTTTCTTTTCCGATCAATGTATTTACAGAATCCAGCTTCAATAGATCGGAAGATGATCTATACAATTTAAAAATAAGTTCATTTTTATCCTGTGTAAATCCAAATACATAAATATTATTTCTGAAAAATAAAGAGTTCGACTTTATTAATGACCTGCTTAAACTTTGTCCGGAAACAAAAACAGGAAACAGTAGTATGAATAAAAATGATCTCAAACTAATTGATAAAGCCTTGTTTTTCGCGTTTAACATAATCTACAATTAACAAATAATACATCACAACTCCAAATGCGTAGAGAGCAGAGGTGATCAAAAATATATTTACAAATTCAAAACCTTTCCCAAACATAACCTTGACCATAAAACCACTTATAACCCAACTGCCGCTCCAAATCGCTGCAGTAAGTGCGCTTGTAATTTCCCTGTTATTTTTTCCGACGTAATTTAATATTAATTCTGTTGTCATTGGTCCGGCCATGTTCATTAAAGGCTGACGTAATAAATAACATGCAATTGCAATGTATAAAGCTATTGTATATTGACTGTAAAACTGCGTTGTAGCTAAAGCAACTAAAGAAATTACAGCTAACGATTGTGTTGTTGGAATTGCAATTTTATAACCGATAAATTGTTTCACTTTTGGAACCATCATTGCTGCATAAGCAACTAATACTGCAGCCATGGAACTTATGATTGAAAAACCACCTTTATCTAAATGATGAACTTTATCAAAAAATAAACTGATAAACGGAATTGTGAGTCCGGCGCCTGTTGCAATGATAAGAGTTGGGATCAAACCTTTAATAATTAAATACCAATTTGTGGGTTGCGGTTTTATTCCGGGAATGAATTTGGCGGGTTCATCTATTTTCTCATTGAATTTTGTTTTCAATAAAAAGAAAATACCGCCAAATCCCATTATAGAAAAAATAATTAAAATGGCTTTCTCATTAAAAAGTGTCGGGTTAATTGCGTCAAGTATTGCAATAACAATTCCGCTTAAAATGCCGCCAAAGCTCCATGTGCTATAACTTAATGCTATACCTGCAGTTTGATTTTCTTTGGATGAATTACGTAAGATGAACGGAGAAACCGGAATTTGCATGAATGTAAACGATGCACCCCAAAGTAAAAGCGAAGTAAAGATCAGCCATTTAATTTTTAAAGCAATTGCAAATACAATTACCAAACCAAATAAAGGAACAAAAATGGATGACAAATAAAATAACGGAGCTAATGGTTTTCCTTTGATCAATTTTCCAAATGGCAATGCTAAAACAAATACGCCTAAAAAACGAAATGTAATATACAAAGCAATGTCTTCATCACTAAAACCTTCCCTTGTCATGTACAAAGGCAAAATATTCATAAATGTTGCGTTAACGAGCTGAATAAAAAACTCAGCAATAACCACGTTAAGAACTTGTAGCTCGAGTTTTTTATAGTCGTTGAGGAATGAGAACATATTAAGAGTTCTGTAAAATAATTTCTAAATACGCTTTTATCTTTTCCAGATCGTCCCGACCAAATGTTTCATAAGTGTCCTGATTATTGAACCAGGTTATTTGTCGTTTTGCGTAATTACGTGTTTTTTGTTTTATAAGATCAATGGCGGTTGCTAAATCTGTTTCACCATCAAAATGCGCAAATAATTCTTTGTAGCCAACCGTATTCAGTGCGTTTAATTTTTTGTGCGGATGTAAACTTTTCGCTTCTTCAACTAAACCATTCTTCACCATTTCATCAACACGTTTATTAATTCTATCGTACAAAATTTCTCTGTCGGTATTAATTAAGATCTTTATGGTTTCAAAATTGCGTGTTTTTTTAGAATTACTTAAAAAAGAAGAGTAGGGTTTACCGGTTTCCAAACAAACTTCTAATGCGCGCTGCAAACGTTGTGGATTATTAATGTCAACTGTGCTGTAATAATAGGGATCAAGTTTTTCTAATTGTTGCTGTAACCAAAGCAAACCTTTTTGTTCGTAATTCAGTTTTACATTTTCTTTTGTTGCTTCTGAAACATTTTCAAATTCATCAACACCATTCAGAACCGCATTAATATATAATCCGGAACCGCCAACTAAAAAAACAAGTTGATTTTCCTCAAATAATTTATCTAAACACTTTATAACATCTTTTTCAAAATCACCGATGCTGTAATTGTCATGAATGCTTAAGGAGTTAATAAAAAAATGTTCAGCTTGTGATAATTCCTTTTCTGTTGGTTTAGCGGTTCCAATGTTCATCTCCTTGTAAAACTGACGGGAATCTGCTGAAATAATTTTGCTTGAGTAATGCCTAGTGAGTTGAATTGCTAAAGAAGTTTTTCCAACGCCTGTGGGCCCTGCAATAACAACAAGGTATTTTTTATTGGGATTCAAAATTAAAGCACGTTGCTGGTTTGCTCTTTTATTTTTTCCAATTCATCTTTCATTAAAACAACCAGTTTTTGCATTTCCGCATGATTAGCTTTTGAACCTATTGTATTTATTTCTCTTCCTATTTCCTGAGCAATAAAGTTAAGTTTTCTTCCGCCCGATGGCTCTTTCATGGTGGTTAAAAAATAATCTAAATGTGTTTTTAAACGCACTTTCTCCTCGTTAATATCTAATTTCTCGATATAATAAATTAATTCCTGTTCAAAACGATTAGCATCAATTTTATCTGCGCCAATAACTTCCGTTAAATTTCCTTTTATGCGGTCCTTAATTCCGGCAATTCGACTTTTATCTAATTCAATAATTTTATCCAGACTCGTTTTTATAATTTCAAGATGCTCTGTAAAATCTTTTTCAATGGATCTTCCTTCTTCGCTTCTGAATTTATTTAATGATTCTATTGCGGCAGTTATGACGGTTTTAATTTCTTTCCATTCATTTTCGTCGGCTTCGCGGCGTTCTGATCTTAAAACATCCGGCATTTTTAAAACCTGATACAATGCATCTGTCGCGGGTTCATTTAATTCTGCAGCTAATTGTTTTATTTTTTTGTGATATTCTTTTGCGAGATCGGAATTAATTTCAACGGGAGTTTCTATAGCTTTACTTTCAACGTAAACAGTCAGATCAACTTTACCGCGCTCTAACAAACGTGTAATTTCGCTGCGTAATTCCAATTCATATTCACGGTACGTGTTCGATAAACGGAAACTCAGATCCATTCCTTTACTGTTAAGCGAACGGATCTCAACGGTTACAGTTCTTTTTTCAAATTCTTTAGTGGCTTTTCCAAAGCCTGTCATCGATTTCAACATCTTATAAATTTTAATCCTGACCGCCGCCAGGCATGTCTCTTGTTTTTGTTTTTACACTTACCAAATACACTCCAATAATAATAAATACTGCCGATAATATTTTTGTCGGGGTTAAAGTATCTTTTCCTAAAAATACGGCAAATAAAGTTGCTAAAAAAGGCTGAAGATAAATGTACATACTTACCACCGACGGACTTAAATCTTTTAGCGCAAATGTATTTAATAAATAAGCCAAAAAAGTTGTAGCAACTACAACGAAAGCAACAGCCCAAAAAACATTAGGGCTCCATGCACCAAATTCCACTTTTTGCAGATCATTAATACCAAATGGGATCATGTAAATTAAACCAAATAAGAATATCCATTTCATTACGGTTACAGTGTGATATTTTTGCATATAAGGTTTTGCCATTACTACAAATACTGCCCACGAAGTTGCGTTGATCAGGGTCAGGCAATCGCCTGTAATGGTTTCGCTGCCAATTTCAAAATTTCCTTTAAACAACAGAAGTGTGCCTGCACCAATGATTCCCAATAATAAGCCGCTAATTTTTATAATTGTAATGCGTTCTTTAAAAACTATGAGAGTAAAAAGTATTACCATGATGGGATTTGAGATCATGATAATTGCGGAGTTAATTGGTCTTGTCAGACTCAAACCATAAATAAAAAATACCTGATTGATAAAAACGCCAAAGACTGCTAAAAGCGCTAATTTTTTTAAATCGCCTTTATGTAAAGATTCTTTTTCGGTGAATAACGATAATATCCAAAACAAAGCGCAGGCGCCCGAGATCCGTAAAAGTACAAGAGCAAGCGGACCGATATGATCTGGCATCAGATCTTTTGCAATAGAATAATTTAAGGCGTAAATTACCTGTGCGGCAAATAAAGAAATATGGGCTTTTACAGCGTTGGTCACGGATAACAAAGATGCGGGAAAATTTTGGATATTTGTTGTTAGGTTACAGGTTATAAATTAATCCTGACTAAATAACTTATTAACTCAATAACTAATAGCTTAAATGAAATTCACAGATCAAACAGGACATGCGATCCAATTGAAGGATAAACCCAAAAGGATAATCTCCATTGTCCCATCGCAATCGGAATTGTTGTGGGATCTGGGTTTGGAAAAAGAATTGGTTGGGATCACAAAATTCTGTGTTCATCCTGATAAAATGTATAGAAGTGTAGAAAGAGTGGGAGGTACAAAAAAATTAGACATTCATAAAATCCGGTTACTTAAGCCTGATCTGATCATTGGTAACAAAGAGGAAAATGAACAATCGCAAATTGAAGAATTAAGAAAAGAATTTCCGGTTTGGATGAGTGATATTTACGATCTGAGTGATGCATTTGATATGATCAGTTCTCTTGCAGAAATTACAGGTAAAAAAAATAAGGCGGAACAATTAATAAAAACCATAAAAAATAATTTTGAAAAATTGGATCTGAAAAAATTTAAAGGTAAAAAAGTAGCTTATTTCATTTGGTACAATCCGTTTATGGTAGCTGCTCAAAATACCTTTATTGATTATATTCTTGAGAAATTAGGAATGATAAATGTATTTGAATACTTAACGCGTTATCCAAAGGTAAATGCAGCACAAATAAAAGGCTCAGTACCCGATTATATTTTTTTATCATCGGAACCTTTTCCTTTTAAAGAAAAACATATCGAGGAACTAAAACAAATTAGTCCCGACTCCGAAGTCATATTGATAGACGGTGAATTATTTAGCTGGTACGGGAGCAGATTGCAATATGCCCCCGCTTATTTCGAAAGATTACAATTATAAACAAATAAATGTTTAAATTTTTGCCTTAAGAATTTCACTTTAGAGAAGAATCTGTTACAATTTATACTAGCTTTGTTAGGATTTTGCACTTGTATTTAGTTCTGATGTCCTTGCAAATTAAATTTTAAGATTATCATGAAACAATTAATTCTTCTCTTTTCGTTTTTTGCTTTTACATTCAATGTAGTTGATGTCTCAGCACAAACTAAATCAAAAACTAAAGCAAAAGCTGAGCCTGTAGTTGGTGAGGCTCCTGTTAAAGCTCCTGTGGATACAATTTTGGGATTTGCAATGTTTGATGGCATGACACCCTTTGAAGCAGTAGACTATCAATTACCGGCCGAAAGCGAAACCGATCCCGTTACAGGTAAAAAAACAATTTTTAAAGATGTAAAAAGAAGAAATGATTCAATCAGGGTCGTTTTCAAAAAAGCATATAAGAAAAGAAATAATACTTTTTATGTTGCAACAAAACGCCCCGTTCGCGAAGGTGATAAAATGAAACTTTGCATTAACATCATCAACAAAGATACTAATTTATTGTATTGTGTTGTTGATTCAGTTTGTAAAGATCCTGAGTTTTCAAAAATAATGTTCGAAAAACAAAAAGGAGATTCAGTTTATATGCTAATTTATGTTTATGCCTTTTCGAAATTAGGAGGTAATTGCAATGGCGAAAAAGAAGCTAAACTATTTTTTACAAGATGGAATGTAGTGGAAGGCAGAGCAATTTGGAAAAATAAACACATTAGCTCATGTGCAAAAACAATTACTAACATGACTAAAACTCCAATTGAAGAATGGGATGGCAAATCAGTTTTAACGGTTAATTATCACAGAGGTACTACATTTCACGAAATATTTTTCGATCCAGAGCACCCCGAATTAGGAATTCAAAGTACGAAAGAAGGCGCTAAATCGGCTGAATGATTTATTTTGATTTTATGGTGAAATAATATTCTTCTAACGGAAAGTTAGAAACAATGATATACCAGGTAAATTCATCCTTAAACAAATAATAAAAATTCTTTTCAAACGAGTATTTTGCTACTTCTACATCGAATTTATCACTCTTAAAACTGGCTTCTTTTGTTAAACTTGCCTGGATCCTTGATTCCAGTGCATTGTAATTTGCAAAAGCTTCTGTTTCTACAAATGAAAACACAACACTTTTTTTAGAGTTTTTTCTTTTATTAATAAAAACTGCAATTTCTGCTGTATCAGTGCTGTTTGGCTTTTTACTTGTATAGTAATCCGACCTGCTGATCAAATTATCACCCAAATTCACGTAATCTTTTGTTACAAAATTGAAATTACGAGCAGTCAGATCCGCTATTACTTCTGTTTCTGTATAGATCAGACAATTTTTTACGAATTCGTATTTTAATGATTGCGCGGATGCAAGATCAGTAATCAAAACCAAGAGAGAAAAGAATAGTATGGCTTTGATTTTCATAGATTATTTTAAATAGTACGGAATAAAAGTAGTTAAAATTAGTAAAACAAAAAACCCCTCATTTATAATAAATCAGAAAGAGAGATTAATTCTGTCTTCTTCTGTTTTTTATATTCTAATTTATTTAAAGTTGATTTTAACATAAGATTTAATGCCTTTTTTCCTGCAGTAGTCTTAAAGTATTGTTCTCTCTTTAAAGCATCTTCTTCAAATAGATAATACTCGCAAAATATTAATTTTAATGGTCTTCTGTCTTCTGTAAGATGTGCTTTTTGAACCGCCGGAGTTATGAGTTTTTATTCTGTTTTCAAGATTTGTTGTGAAGCCAATGTATAGAAGATGATCTACTTCACTGAATAATACACACTACAGGCAATGAAGTGAAAAAACCATGCTTTTTGGGGCATGGTTTTTTCACTTCGTTGTTGTCCGACTAGTACAATTTTTGTATTTGTCATCTAACTTATATTCAGTATTCTAAGTTATTATTTTCTGATGGTGGTATCACAGAAGTATCACTTTTTTTGGGATCATACCTCTGTCCTCTAAGTGGGTGCTAAATCTTCTGATGTTGCCGGTAAATTAAATTGTTGAACCAACCCTTACAAAGATATGTAAAAAACTGTCCTTTCACCGCTAGAAACGAACACTACCGCGTAAAAATTTATTTAAAATTTTTACAGTTAAAAATGTTAAATTTGCTGCTATGTCTGAGTTGACCGGCGAAGAAATAATAAAGAAACTACAGGAGTTGCTTCAGGCAAGTGAGCCGGACTTCAGATCAATTCTTAAGCTTTCAAATCAACTTTCAAAACTAGATGAAAAATATCAACGGTTTGCAATAGATGCTAAAACCTTAATACATCTTGGTCGTGATAGCATAAAAGATCATACTACGGCTCTCATTGAATTAGTAAAAAATAGTTATGATGCAGATGCTCATGTAGTGGATGTGGATATTTTTTCCAATGAAGGAAGTGGAATGATTCGCATTGCTGATAACGGGTTCGGAATGAAGAGAAGTGAATTAATTAATAACTGGCTTCGGATAGGATTTTCAAGCAAAAGAGCATCAAAACTGAGTTCTTTAGGAAGAAGAAAAACAGGTGAAAAAGGAATCGGTCGAATATCAACTGATAGATTAGGAGGCCAACTTGAACTTATCACTAAAACAGAAAGTGATGGTATTGTTGGCTTAAAACTTAATTGGGATGAGTTTGATGTAGAGGGTAAAGATGTTTTTGATATCGACATAGAACTAACCTCTCCAAGTAAAATTACAATTCCTAAAAAGGACGGTAAAGACAGTTCCTCGGGCACAGAAATAATTATTAAGAATATACGGCAACCGTGGTCAAGTAAAAATATTGAAAATCTCTATTATGAATTAGCGGCATTAACTTCACCGTTCAACATTG
>DATMPR010000114.1:0-2383 GCA_035567575.1 Bacteroidia bacterium | reverse complement strand
GAAACTAATTTCAAATTCACTTTTCACCATATCCGCCAACGCCGAACAACGCACTAAATGTCCCATACCAATTTCCGGGTTTGCGTCTGTTCTGAAAAAAACTTTTTCCTTAGGCATTTAAAGTTGTCTTTGCTTTAATTGTTTTGATAAGTTCAGGATCTACTTTATAGATCAACGACCTGTCTTTATTTATAGAGGCAATTTTCGGGTTATTATCCAAAAAATCAAAAAGGTTTTTAATATTATATTTTGCGCCTGATGTTTTAAAATGTTTTTCAATTTCCTTTATTAATTCCAGATCTTCGGGATAATCTAAAGTGAGGCGGTAATCCCTTATCCATTCTTTCGGCAGATCAATTTCATTTATTTTAAATAGCGAAGGATTATTAAAAATATATGCATTCATATATTCTGAGTAATCACTCACAGGGAAATATTCCCTTACTTTCCTTAAAGCCGATGCGTTAATTATTTGAACACCTTGTCCGATTGCCGCTTTGTTCGGAGCTGTGTAATCCGCTCCGGTTTCAAAATGTGAATTCAAAAGATACTCCACAATTTCCTCCGAAACATAGGGCATATCCGCAGTTATGCGGACAATCACATCAATATCTAATTTATCAATTACATCCAGGTAGCGCTGAATAACATCGTCAGGGTGACCGGTATGAAATATGACTTCCTTTTTATAGGTATAATTTTTTAACTCAGAATCTTCCTCTGTTGTTGATGTTGCCAAAATTGTATAATCGACATTTTTAAAAAGCATGGAATTTTTAATGCACAACTCAACAGAACTTAGTTCATCATTTACTTTTAAAATTGCTTTTTGCGGCAAGCGGTTCGATTTTAAACGGCAAGCGATGATAGAAGCTATTTTTGCTTTTTTGAAATCACTTGGTTTCAATACTTCGCCATCTTTTTTAGGAGCAGCTAAAACATGATATGCTTTGTTAAGTTCTTTTATATTTTCAATATCCAGACCATCTTCATTGGTGCGTTTATAATTTACATCAAACTCTAACGAAACAATTTGTCCTTTATGCATATCACGGCATAAGGTCGGTTTCATTGCTGTTTTACGGTAATACTCTATTTCCCTATCGTTTAAAAAGGGCTGATTCATTAGCTCCTTATATTTTGTAACGTAAATTTCTTTTTTAGAAGTAAGATTTGGATCGGTAATTTTAGAAATCAAACTTTTAAATGCATCCGGCGTTACGCTAGAGAAATGATCGTATTTTGCTTTTTCGCCACTACACATGACATGCTTTTCAATTATTTCTGCTCCCATTAAATGAGCTAAAACAGGCAGATCGATGGCATCTTCATGTGTACCGCCTATATGATCAGCAAACGAAATCGGGAAATTAAATTCTTTCTTTAAAACATCGATTTTTGAAATTCCTGAATGAATTAGTCGCGTGGGGTAATCCTGGAAACCAATTTGCAGAACAATGTTTTTTGTATTGAGGTTTTCCTGAATGTAAGTTAGATGTCTTATTATTACATCTATTGTCAACGATGCAATATTAATGATCACCGTTTTATTTGAGAGATCAACTTGTTTCAATTCTTTAATAAGAAGAATATTATCGAGAATAGAAGCCTGAAATTTAATTCCCTTTATCTTATCGAAATTATTTCTCAAGATCTGTACGGAATAAGCATTCGAAACATCTATCCAAACTCCTTTTGTTTCGGCTGCTTTATCAATTATACTTTTCCAGGTTGGTTCATCAAAAAATAAAGTTTGATAAACCGAATACCATTCATAATCTTCCCTTGCAATTTCATCATATTTAAAAGGCTGGAATTTTATTCCATAATTTTCTTTGTAAGAAGAATATTCTTCCAGCAATTTAAAAACATAATTTTTATCGCCGGCGTGCGTGTTTGCTATTTCTAATATGATATAAGGTTTCATTATTTACTTAATAAAAACATACAATCCGAATTGCCCTTATGCTGCTCTGACAAATAAGGCAGAATTTCTTTTTTTACCTCTTTTAGTGAAGGATCTACTTCCATGAATTTTTTGGCATAATCCATTTTCCACATAAATCCGTCATGACCACGGTATTTAATTTGCGTTGGCTGCTCAGCATAATATTCAAATCCCCAAATGTATTTTTTGCTTACGCGGACCATTTCTTTCATTATGGTTGGAAGATCGTTTGGATGAATATGGATCAAAACACCATTGGTAAATACCAGATCAAAATAATTATCCTTGAAAGGTGTATCAAAACCCGAGCCTTTGAAAATATTGATGTCTTTTGTTTGCTCTTTCGCTTTTTCAACTGCGTACGACTGAAGTTCAATTCCATATAGATTTGTGAAACCCATCCGTTGCAAAGCCAATAATTGCTGTCCAACATTA
>DATMPR010000113.1:0-6532 GCA_035567575.1 Bacteroidia bacterium | reverse complement strand
AAATGTTTACCATTTCATTCAAAGTTATTTAACCACTTGGATGGACGTATCCCGCCAACGACCTATTAATGGTATCGCTGCTCCTGTATTGAATTACGAATTAGATAAAGTGGTACCATGGGATAATTTAAGTTTGTATTTAAAATATCAATACGTTACTTATCAGGGCGGAATTTACAGATGTATTTTAAACACAACGGTGGCGCATGAGTTGCCAACAAATAGTACTTATTTTATTTACGATAGACCACAGAATTAATGAGCTTTTTACCAAGAACCTGGCAGATAATTCAAAACTACATTAAAAAAAATGTGGCGAACGATCCTACACTTTCAACTCAACTAACAAGCACTTCACCTGTTAGTCATTGGCAATTATGGTCGTTTCAAATGGCATTAACTTCAAACTTAAATGAACAGGCTGCATCTGTTTTTATTGATGAGGTTGAAACTATTATAGCGCAAGGGGCACCACAAACGGCACTATGGATACAGGCGCAAATATTATTGTTTCAATACAATGTAAACACGCCTTATTTGATCGGTATTAATAATTACATTCCGAGTTATCAAAATGTTGTTCCGGCGGATAGGATTATTAGTAACTGCGCTGTTGTGGTTAACGGAAACGGATTAATTTTTATTAAAGTTACACAAGGTAGTCCCGCTTCACAATTAACGGCAAATCAAAGCAGGGCCTTAAAAAGTTATCTGACAAATTTCTTATCTCCAAACCAAGCATATAATATTATTAGCACCACGGCTGATCAACTTTGGATTAAAGGAACTATTTATTATAACGGTCAATTAAATGCATCTATACAAGGTGCTGTTATATCTGCACTCAATATTTACATAACTCAATTCAGTACATCACAAGCTACAGGAGGTTCTTTTAACGGGCTTGTAAAAGTAACAGACATTGCAAAAATAATTGAAGGCGTAATCGGTGTAGTTGATTGGGTACCGGCACAAATAACAATTACTCCGTCCATTGGCTCACCAACGAATTTGATTTTAGCAAATAATCAATTAGGACGTAGCTATATAACATATTCCGGTTATGTAAAGGAGGATGCGGTAAATACTTTTTTAACTCAATTAACTTTTATTCCGGCTAATAATTGATACCGAATCCAAATATTTATACTCAGGATGAAAGTATTATTAGCAATGATTTATTGCCGGTTAAAAAACGAACGCCAATACATAAAGCTTGGTTGAAACAATTACTTTCACCGCTTCAATGGTTAACTAATTTAATTTTTGTTGATTTCGCAGGCGGTAGTAATGCGCCTAATTGGGTATTTTTTAGCTCATACGCTTATCTTGATCGTGTTTGCTATACGAATGGATCAGTTTATGAATTGCAGGCGTTAGGAGGCGAAGCATTTAGTATTATCGCGCCAAATATTAATCCAAGTTGGATAAAAATACTTGATACTTTTATTGGCGTTAGGGAACGGGCACGATATAATGGACAAAAGTTAATGCTTGAACTTATTTTGAATAGGCGATTTAAAGTCGCTTTGTATTCTCAAATTGAATGGGAAATTATTTGGATCGCTGGGGTTCCTGTTACGCAAGCGGCTCCGCCTTATTCTCAAATATACATTACAAAAACCGCAAATAATTTATCCGGATTTTGGCTAAGCAATGGTAATGGCTTGACAAGTTATATGAGTAACGGAAGTGTTGGCGCTCAAATGAATTTCTTAGGCAATACCTATGCGGCGGTTAATGTAATTCAATATACTATCCATGTGCCGATTGCTTTATATACAACCATTGGAACATATCAATTAGCAGGCGTTACGGCGGACATGGCTATACGGTCTATTGTTGACAAATACACACCGGCAGGATCAATTTACACTATAATTACATACTAAAATAATATGAATATAATCGGAGTTTCAAATATAAATGATCCCGGAACAGAGCAGGGATTCACAGGAAAATCTTTAACGTTTTTGCAAAACGCAAACAAAGAAATGTTTAAAGGTATAATTCGCTCAATGATAGGTGAATATTTATATGGCGCTTCGGCAACATACGGCGTGTCATTAGCTGGTTGCGGTACGGCTGGGGCAGGGGATACCTTTCTGGAAGGATTTTTATTTTTTAATGGTGAATTATTTTATACAACCGGAATGACGGGTTTAAATTCGCCACCTTTCACTTCACCCGGAAACGTTCCTGTTTTTACTTTATTAATTACTAACACCGATCCAGCAGACCCTTGTCCTTTCTCGGATGGCTCAACTTTGAATGTTCACGATATACGAAGATTAACTTTAACAGCCGGCGCAACAGGAAGCGGATTATTTGATTACAGCCGATTAATACGATATTCCAAAAAGGATATGACTAATACCATTATTCCAATTGGAGGATATACAACTTCAACAAACACAACCGAAACAATTACGGGCGCAACGTTTACAACTCCCGCAACTTCTCAGCGTAGTTATAAGATTTCATTTGTTGGGTGCATATATTGGCAGACTGTTTTGACGCAAACGGATGGCGGAGTATTACGCATTCACAACTCAACTACCAACACAGATGTGGCAACCGATCAAGCTGAGATTACCGAAAACACAGGCGGAAACAACATACCGATATTTCCAATTACAACTGTTGCTATATTAAAGAATGTTGCACCAAATACTACTTTTATTTTAACCATTACGAGAATATTATCCGCCAACGTTACGGTTGGAAATGGTAAAATGTTGATTGAAGAAATTCCACTCGCTTAAACCTCAGCGGACACATGGGAAAATCTACCGATTTTAAAAAGGTGGCCCACGCATCACCAAGCTATTTAACATAATGAAAATTATACTAACGGTCTGCGACATTACATATAATTTTTCTTTATGTTAAATAGCCCCTGCGTAAAAAATCTCTGTCACTTGGAGGCTGCGCCTTGCCTAACGTTCTGTCGATTTTTTACCCATCCATCGCCGCCCTATCGCACCTGTAACCGTTCGACTTTGTGTATATTTACCGGATGCAGTATTATTTAAATATTATAGGATTGATTTGCGACACGCTTGGGGTTATTTTACTTTTTTTATATGGATTACTGAGCGATGTTAGTAATAAATCAGGCGCTATTCTTATGGAATTTCAAGATTCAGATAAAAAAGAAGTTGAAAAATATAATATTTATAAATTTAGATCACGAATTGGTTTAATGCTTATTATTATTGGCTTTTTATGCCAACTTATATCAAATATCATTTTTATGCCAAAGCAAACAACAAACCCAACCAACTGCAAACATTCCAATCGTTAATATAAAAAATAATGGTAAATCCATATTTAAATATACGAATTACATCCGATACATTTGAGAAAACTTATGTTAAATTGCGGGATGGAAAATTGGTTAGGTTTGATTGGATTAATATTAGATATAATTGGATTTTATTTACTTTATAATTATGGATTACTCGCCGAATTAAATAAAAGTATTCTTAATAAGAAAGAATTAAGAAAACAAAATACATTAACAGAAACAAAGAAAATGAAATATGTAGTTAATTTATCAAGCCTCGGATTTTGGCTTGTCCTTTTTGGGTTTATATTTCAATCCACTCCAACAATCATAAAGCTCACGGCTGGCAATTCCAAAAATGAAAGCCATAATAAAAACAATAACGATAAGCCCAAGTGTTGTCATTAAATAAATATACTCATTTAAATCAATTCCTTCAAACTTATTCCCAACTCATTTGCAATTTTTATTAACGTTTTGACAGTAACGTTTATTTTACCTTTCTCAATCTTTCCCAATTGCGACTTATCAATATCGCATAAATAACCCAAATCCTGACTTGTTAAACCCTTTATTTTTCTGAATTTTACAATGTTCTCCCCTATCCTTTTTAACAAATCCTCACTTTTCATAATATAAAGTGACGCTTTTTTGTAAAAATTCAGTAGAGTTATAACTCTACTTTTAAAAATTGTATTACTTTTGATGAAAACTAATCTAATGAGGAAATTATTATTGCCTTTGCTTTTGCTTTTTTCTTGTAGCGAACCTTCACACAAACAATCTAAAGATGATCTTCAGCAATCGGCAAGGATAAAGGTTGAAGTATTTTTAGAAAATAAAGATTATCTTAAAGACCCAAGTAGTTATGAAGCCATTTCCTGGGGCAATCTTACGGACTGTTCAATGGGAGATGTTATAGAAGTTAGAATACCTCATATAAGATCAGGGAAAGTTTATGATGATTCTACTCATTTAAATGAAAGCAAAATAGCAAGCCCGTTTAATGATGATGTGACGGACAAAGTAAAATTATTTGTTATTCATAAAAAAGATGGCTGGATAAGGTATAGAACCTCTGTTGATAAAATTGCTAAATACGGCAAGCCGTTTCCATCTTTTTGGTGCAAAGAAAAAGATACCAAAATTGATCCAAGGGAGAAAAAATTAGACCCAATGATAAAATACACATTATATCATAAATTCAGATTTAAGAATGGCTTTGGAGGCATGGAAATCGCAGAAGAAACATTTCTATTTGATAAAGATGTAAACTTAATCGGTATAAATAATTAAAACTATGAAAAAAATACTATTATTAATGGCTATAAGCCTCAGTATGAAGGCGCAATATGCTGTTCACGTTGTAAGAATTGTTTCGGATACCGCCTGCTTGGGAGATTCAATTAAAATTGATCTGAAAATAATTTATCCGATCCCGCCAAATACCGCATCTCTTACCGTGGGATTAGTTGCTCAGGGCGCAAACGTTTTGATATTTCAAAACAATTTCAATAATATTTATTTGTTTCCGAAAGAATATTTTGTAACGGCAGGGCAACCTGATAGCGCATATTTTATAAAAGCTAAAGTGCCTTTAAACTGTACAGGCTTTGCGGCCAATGGTTACGGTATGGGCAATATTTATGCGAATAATTACTTAATGGCATTCGCTTATAAAAACTGCGCAACTGGAATAAAGGAAAACAATTTTGAATTGAACGAATCCATACTCTATTTTGATTTACAAGGCAATAAAGTAGATGGGCGATACAATGAATTACTTATCGAACAAAAAGGTTTAACAAGGCGTAAAATTATCATTCAAAAAGAATAAATTTACAAGATAAAAGGAAAGCCCCGGTATTGGACTACCGAGGCTTAATTAACCACAATTTAAAACGACTAAACTATGGCTTTTTATTATTTACATGAGTTGGGCATCTCTGAGCCCAAAAATGAAAATGAATTTAAATATTTAATTTATTCAGAAAATGAAATTGAGAAAGGAAAAATTTTTGAACTGAAGCATGAAAAAAATATTAAATTTTGTCACCATTTATTAAATTCAAAACCTACTTGGTCTCCGAACGATGATGTAATTGAAATTGTAAATATTAAAACAAACATCATTTTAGTAAAGTTTAATAAAACTCATGATGAAATTGGATTTACTGTTTGGAAAAATGAATTAATGTAATTTAATACATTCTTTTTCATAAGTTCCTGATTCAATAACTGGACGTTTTACATAATACCATGAAGGAAAAAACGTAAGCGGAAAAAACAAGCGCCGCATAAAATTTTTAACCCACCGCACAGAGCCAAAGCTATGTAACATAATAGTGGTTATACACCTCCGGCACCCTGACGCTCGTTGATTTGCCTTCGCCTGTGCCTGCGTAATATAACCACGCATTATGTTAAATAGAATTTTTATAAAATACTTATATTCAATAACTTATTAAGCAATTATTGTTAATGAAATTGAAATTGCCAAAATAATTACTGAGTCTTTTATAATTCTCATTACTTCCGTTTTGTACTTTTAACTCAGGTGTTTTTAACAAAAATATATGCTTCCAATCTTTTGCATATATCCGGGCAAAAGTCCGCTACAATCCCTTGCGTATACAGGGGCTTGGAGACTATTTCAGCTTTGTACAGGTAGGATTTTTTTGCGTACATTAGCAGAATCTATGTTTTTAAAAATGAAAAAAACTTTATTAATTGTTTCGGTTGCTTGTCTGGCAATGGTTTCATGCAAAAAAAATTACACTTGCGAATGCACACAAACACAAGTTGGAGCCGCGCCACGTGTAGGTGATGTCACTATAAATGATACCAAAAGTGGTGCGAAAAAACAGTGTGATGTTTTAACCGCCACCGGCGGCGATGGGTTTTCGTGCATGATAAAATAAAAAATCCCATCGGTTGGCGAGGAATAAGGATTATTTAAGTTCCTCCCGGCATATGCCTGGTTATTGAGGTATGTTATGTCCTTTTGATTATTGGCATCATAAATTGATATATTGGCACCATAAATGAATGCCTGTATGAATTTTGTCATATTATCTTTCCATATTTATTTGCTTCGGCTTAAGCGCCAAAGAAATATCGGGCCTTTTTCACCAATTAAAGTTCCTTATAAGGCTTGATTTTTACTATTTCAGTGCTGTGCGGGTAGTTAATTGTTAAATTTCAGGTATAATTAAACCTTTTGTAAAGGTTGCGATCAAAGTC
>DATMPR010000112.1:0-7687 GCA_035567575.1 Bacteroidia bacterium | reverse complement strand
TCCGCTAAAAAAAGTAAAGAATGTGGCGCTTGGCGGAATGATAGTTGCCGATAAAACAGGATTGATCTCTACAAATACCGGTTACTTAACTTTTGCTTATCATGTTAAGATCAATAAAAAAACAAGATTAGGTTTTGGCTTGTCGGCCGGTATGAAACAGTATACCGTTAGGTTATATGATGTTAAGGCTTACGATAAGGGCGATGATTATTTGACAGGAAGCTCATTAAATGCAAACGTATTGGATGCCAATGGCGGAATTTATTTACATGGAGAGAGGTTTTTCTTAGGGATATCAAGCATGAACATGTTAAATAATAAGATTACCTGGAAAAATCCTACAGGAAGATTAACACCGCATTATTATTCTGTGATCGGGTACAATTTTAAACTGAATAAAGATCTTGCTTTGCAGCCTTCTATTTTGGTAAAATATAATGAACCTGTTCCCGTACAATTAGAATATACAATGAAGTTAACGATCAAAGACATGATCTGGTTTGGAGTTAATTATCGTGATAAAGACGCAATTGGTTTTATGGCCGGCATAACCGTAATTAAAAAATTAAATATTGCTTATGCATACGATTACTCTTTAACCTCAATAAGAAAATACAACCAGGGTGGTCATGAAATTTGCCTGAATTATAACTTCATTAAAAAGAAAGTGGTGAATATGGATGAAGAGCAATTTAAGATCAAGGATAACAGCATTAAACAAAGTTTGAAGAACAAAAAAACAACACAAAAGAAACCTGATGAAGTTAATCCGGATAATAAACCGGAAAACAAATCGCCTGAAAATAATGCTGAACCTAAGAAAGACTAATTTTTAAATTATATAAAATGAAAAAAATTAAACTTTTAGTATTTGTTCTGTTCTTTTTGCTGAAGATCACTCCTGTGGTTTCACAAATAGATACTGTTTTTTGGTTTGCAGCGCCATGGGTAACGCCTGATCACACTTGGAAAGACCCTTATAAAGTTCATATTGCGGGTGATGTTGGTACTGTTGTACGTGTAAGACAGCCTGGAGCGATTTTGCCTAACAAATACGATACTACTTTTACCATTCCTGCTTCACGTGCTTTTGATTATACTTTTTGGAGAGATGCAGCGGCCGGACCAACTAATTTAGGTTTTGATTCTTTGGAATCACGTCCTGCTAACACAGTTTTACCTTATGGTTTAAAAATTACTTCTTCAAGCAAAATTACTGTTGTGTACGACGTTATAACTCGTGCCCCAACATTTTACAATCCGGAAACATTTTCAATGAAAGGACAAAACGGATTGGGAGTTGAATTCGTGTGTCCTTTTCAGAACACGTGGGTTAATGTAACTTTAGGGAGTGATTTAAATGGCGACGCAATTATTACACAACCAAAACAGCAAATAAACATTGTGTCAACAATGCCCGGTACAATTGTATGGATAACACCACGTTGTAATGTTGTCGGTCATCCTGCTAATATTACATATAGTATTGCAATGGGTTATGGTGATGTCTACACGGTTCAAAATGTAACCCAGGCAACTAGTACTTTAACTCCCGGTCAAAACTTAGGGGGAACAATTGTTGTTTCAAATAACCCTATTTCGGTTACAATTGCTGATGATTCTCTTATAACACCGGGTGGTGGTTGTTACGATTTAATAGGTGATCAAATTGTGCCTGTTGATGTGGTTGGAGATTCTTATATAGCGAATCGTGGTTTCATGTTTCCCGCTTCGGGTGAAAGTATTTTTGTTGTAGCAACTGTTAACTTTACTCAAATTACAATTAATGATGGGGTTGCCAGTACCTATACCTTAAATAAAGGTGATACTAAACAATACCAAATGACAAATCCGCTGGCTTATATTCAGGCTACCCAACCTGTTTATTTATGGCAAACAACAGGATATGGATGTGAACCCGGTGCCGCGATTTTACCACCGTTAGATTGTGCAGGTTCTGATACAGTTGTTTTTTCAAGAAATAACACCCAACCTTTTTTGATAAATGTTGTGTGCAAAACCGGTAATCAAGGAAATTTTAAAATAGATGGTAATCCGGCATTGTTAGTTGCATCTGATTTTACCGTTGTTCCCGGAACTGCCGGCGCATGGATGGGTGCACAAAAACAATATACACCGGCTGTTCTTGGTATTGGGGCTCATGAAATAAGAAATTCGACCGATGTTTTTGCCTTAGGTATTATTAATGGTAACACAAACACGGGTGGTTTATTTCATTATATGTCAACTTTCAGAAGAAAAGTGCGTAATAATGCCGGGCCTGATTTTACAGTTTGTGCCGGTGCAACAAATACTATTGCTTTAAGCGGAACAATTACAGGCGGTGCTATTACAGGCCAATGGTACGCACCCATTACGGGAAGCATTAACCCAGCAGTTTATACTTCTTCAATCACTACAATCAGCACTGTGTATACACTTTCACCGGCTCAATTATCACAGCCTGCATTAACAAGTATAGTTTTCACACTCACATCGCTTGGCAATTGCAAGAATGTTTCCGATACAGTGCGGTTATATATTTATCCCAAACCATCTATTGCCCTTACGCCGAGTGTGGTCACACGATGCAAAAACAATCTTACACCTATTGCCCTTAGCGGTTCGGTAGCCAATGTTATTAGTCAAACCTGGTCCGGAGGCTCGGGTTCTTTTTCATCAATTACTTCTGCCAATACAACATATACACCTTCCCCCGGTGATGCATCTGCCGGTTCTGTAACAATAACCTTGAATGCAATGGGCTGTGTTGGTGTAAGTACTAATATGGTCATTAATTTTACCAACCCACCAACGGTCTCCACACCCCCCGATATAAATGTTTGTACCAATACCCCAACTGTTGCAGTTAATGGCGCAACAATTACAGGCGGAAGTTCAACCGGTATATGGTCAACAAATGGCGGCGGTTATTTTACTCCAACAGATACAACATTCAATACAAATTATGTTTTAAGTGCAGCCGAAACTGCAACCGGCGGTATTGTAACATTAACGCTTACATCTACCAATAATGGTTTGTGTGCCGTAGTGCATAACACGCTTAATATTAATATTTATCCAAAACCTATTGTGAACGCAGGTCCTAATTACACTACTTGTGCAAGCGCTGTAATATTTACTTTAAGCGGCTCTGCTACTTTCCAAAGTGCACCAACAACGCCTACGTGGTCGGCAGTATCAGGTACAGGTGCATTTAGTAATATTAACGTGCCCAATCCAACCTATACAATGAGTATCAATGACACTATTCAGGGTTTTGTAATTTTAGTGATCTCTGCACAAGGCATTTGTCCTAATCCTGTAACAGATACTATTCGCATCGATATTTTGAAACTACCTAATGTTAATGCAGGTATTAATACATCTGTTTGTGATAACTCGAACATAAATTTATCCGGTAACATAAGCGGGTTCACCACTACAGGACAATGGTCGTCGAGCGGAACCGGAACTTTTACTCCTAACAATACTAACCTAAATACATCTTATGTGCCAAGCGGATCCGATATTTTTTCGGGATCAGTTACGTTTACATTAGCTTCAACCAATAATCAGGGATGCAGCACCGTGAAAGATACTTTAAAGATCACTTTTAAAGCTTCACCAACTGCCAACTTTAATATAGGAGCTGCCTGCGTAAATAGTCCTGTTGCATTTATAAATTCTTCCACCGGAACAATTGTTTCGCAAACCTGGGGTTTTGGCGATGGATTTACCTCTATTTCAAATAATCCTTTACATACGTATACGCTCGCTAACACGTACACAGTTGCTTTGGCGGTTTCTTCAGCTAACGGGTGTACCGATACAATTACAAAACCCATTGTTATAAATAGTTTACCGGTGCCCAATTTTTACTTTGCCAACGCCTGCGTTTCATTGCTAACCATATTCAAGGATTCTTCATTCGTTAATCCGGGCAATATTGTGAATTGGCACTGGGATTTTGCAGATGGCGGAAAAGACACGATTAACAAGAACCCCGGACATGTTTATCTTTCGGCAGGATTATATAATGTAAATTTAGTTGTTACTTCAAATAAAGGATGTAAAAGCTCGATTTCAAAACCAGTTACGGTTTATCCCAAGCCAAAGGCTGAATATGGCATGACAAATAATCCAACGCTGGCGCTGGAAACAGTTTATTTTTCCGATTTCTCAACACCGGCCGGTACAATTTCTAATTGGTATTGGAATTTTGGAGATTCAATAAGTGCAAATGGACAAAACCCAACACACTTTTATAATAACCAGGGTAATTATAATGTTACGCTTACAATTATCGATGGAAACGGCTGCCGCGATTCAATTACAAAATCAATCGAAGTGGCTTTATTACCATTAGTGCCAACTGCATTCTCACCAAATAAAGATGGTAACAATGATTACTTATTTGTAAAAGGCGGTCCTTTCGAAAAAATGTATTTCAGAGTTTATAATAACTGGGGCGAATTAATATTCGAAACAAAAGATCAGAAAGTTGGTTGGGATGGAACTTACCAAGGGATCGAATCTCCAATTGGAGTTTATGTTTGGGTGTTAGACGTAGATATGTATAATAATAAATCGGTCAGAAAAACCGGCGACGTTACAATATTAAGATAAGAGAGTGATGAAAAAGATATTTAATTATATTATAATTGGAATTATAATTGCCGGGCCATCAAAAGCTCAGGATTTTCATTTATCGCTGTATGATGCTGCACCGCTTTTTTTAAATCCTGCTATGACAGGTGTTATTGATGCAAAATACAGAGTCCATGCGCAATACCGTAATCAGTGGAATTCGGTTGCTTATAAGCCATATAATACAGCATTAATAAGCGCCGATATGCCAAAAGGTAAATGGGGTTTTGGTATTCAGATCATTGAAATGCGCGCCGGTATTGGTAACTACAATGTTTTTCAAGGTATGTTATCGGCATCTTATACTGTTCCTTTAGATAAAAAGAAATTTCATCATTTAGCTTTTGGAATACAGGGCGGCATGACACAAAAATCGGTTGAGTATAAATTATATACTTTCGATAATCAGTATACTTCAACTAATGGCGGAAGTTTTGATACAGGTTTGCCTACCAACGAAAAATTTTCGCGTCAGTCACAAATATTACCTCAATTAAATGCAGGTTTATTATATTTCTTTGCAAAACAACAATCACGAATTAATCCGTTTTTGGGTATATCAGCATTTAACTTAACGCAGCCTAAAGAAACTTTCTTCGATCAGGTCAATAATTTACCAATTCGTTTTTACGGACATGGGGGAGTTAGGATCAACATAAGTGAGTTGTTATATGTAATACCAAAAATTTTAATAATGTCGCAAGGTTCCGCATTTGAACAAACCTATTCAATGGATGCCGGATATTATTTTAAAAGTGATCAGTTTTTCTTGTTGGCAGGATTTACTTACAGGTCTGCGGATGCCAGTATTGTTTATGCGGGATTCAGAAGGGATAATTACATTTTTAAGATGGGTTACGATTTTAATACATCTACTTTAAAAACTGCTTCAAAAACACGCGGAGCATTTGAATTATCGTTTACTTATTTAGCAGGTAAAAAGAATTTAAAAGTAATAAGAAACTGCCCGCGTTTGTAATTTTATGAAATCCCCGCATCCCATTTCTTACATAAATAAGTCAGTAAACTGCTTTTCGCGAAGTTTTTGTAATGTTATAAAGCTTTCTATTATTTTTTGCATTGCTCTAAGCAGTTTATCATTTGGGCAGTCGAAAAAATTATGGATGCTCACTGCCGAAAATGCTTATAAAGCAAAAGATTGGGCTACTGCGGCGGCTTATTACGCAAAAGTTTTAGATGATACCACAGTCCTCGAAACATTTGTATTACCATACGAGGCTCAAATGGTGAATCTTAAAATGAAGGCCTTAATGAAGGTGCCGGAATACAGTTTAAAAAGAGCTGTAAAAAAAGACAGCGCACGAACCAAAAAGGATAGTACCCAAACTGCAAATGCGGCTGCAAAAGATTCCGGGAAAACAAAAGAGCAGTCAAAGCTTGCATTGATCTCCAGTTTAGATTATGTGTATTATAAACTTGGACATTCATACAGGTTAAATGCCGACTACAAAAATGCTGTAAAAATTTACAAAATTTGCGTTGATCGGAATGCTTATCCTGATGCCCGTTATTATTATGGAATGTCTTTAATGTCTTTAAAAAAATACAATGAAGCATTGCTTCAGTTTGATGAGTATGTAACCAAAGGATCCCAAAATGATTCGCTGTTAACGATCGCGCAAAAAAAGGAATCAAGCTGTTATTTTGCTTTAGATACAATGACCAATGTCAAACGGGAAGTTATTGTGAAAATGTTCGATACATTGATATTCAATAAAGGCACTGCCAACTTCGCGCCACAATATTATTTAAATCCAAATAAAATTATTTTCACAAGCGCACGCCGTAATGGTGTAGTAAATGATCCTGAAAAACAGGATTCAAAATATCTTTGCGATTTGTATTATACGGAATATTTAGACAGCGTATGGCAACGGCCAATTAACTTCGGGCGGCCTGTTAACTCAGTTTTACACGAAGGCGCCGGCTATATTACGCCTGATGAAGTAATGTTGTTTACAAGGTGGAGTGATGTGAACCGTGATGAGGTTTTTATTTTCATGGCGAAAATGACAGACGGTAAATTCTTTGAAGCATTTAAATTAGGTGAGAATGTAAACATCCCGGGAAAAAAATCAATGCATCCTTTTGTAAATTTTAACGGAACACGTTTATTTTATTCGTCAAACCGCCCGGGTGGTTTTGGTGGTTTTGATATTTGGGTTTGTGTTATTGATGACGAAGGAGTAATTGGTCCGCCAAAAAATTTAGGTAATCAAATAAATACTCCGGGAGATGAGATGTCGCCATTTTATCACGGTGTTTCAAATACTTTATATTTCGCATCGAATGGTTTACCAGGTCTTGGCGGTTTAGATATTTTTAAAGCATCTTTTAATGTTGATGATTCGGTTTATACATTCCCAAAAAACATGGGCGTCCCTGTAAACTCCAGCAAAGATGATGCTTATTTTATTATGGAAAGAACCCAGCAGCGTGGTTTTTTTGCGAGTGACAGAGAACCATGCGAAGGAGGAAGTTGTTACGATATTTATGAATTCCAGAATGCACCAATATTTTTTGATATAAATGGTATTGTGTTTGATGGCGCAACGAATGATCCGATTCCGGGTGCTCTTGTAACAATTTCTGATGTGCATGGCGAAGACGAACCCCTTTATATTATAACCAATGAAAAAGGAGAATATTTTTCTACTTTAAAAGCCGACAGGGAATTTTTTATGAAAGCCCAAAAAACAAAATATCTGGCAGATAAAGCAAGTAAGGCCACTAAAGGCTTAACCGAAACCACACACTTGCAGCAGGATTTTGTTTTAAACAAAATTCCAGAAGGTGAAGTTGAGATCGAAGGAATTGAATACGATTTTGATAAAGCAACATTACGCCCTAAATCAAAAGAAAATTTAGATAAAATCGTTGATCTCTTAAACCTTAACGATAATTTATCTGTTGCCATTAATGCGCACACTGATGCGCGTGGTAACGACGCGTATAACGAACGTTTATCACAAGCGCGTGCGCAATCTTGCGTTGATTATTTGGTTTCAAAAGGAAT
>DATMPR010000111.1:0-4132 GCA_035567575.1 Bacteroidia bacterium | reverse complement strand
CCTGTTTTAAGTAAATAGTTGGCAATTTGTTTTCCAAAAACAACCTGAGGGTAATTATATTTTAAAAGCAAATTACTCATTTTTTGGCTGCAATTAATTTTTTAAAAGGTTTAAATATTTTTATAGCCTTAAAATAAATATCCCAATATTTCTGAAGTGTTTGGTAATCGGTGTGTTTTTTAATTGGTGCTTTCATGTACGTTTCAAATTCTTCTTCTGTGATGCCTAATTTTTTTAGCGCATAATCTTTATCTTCTGCGCACTGTTTCGCATCGTAAGCAGGTAAAGCATATTCTTTTAAAGCCTCTTGGCGCGATATTTGCCCGGCCTGTACTAAAACAGAAAAATGAAACTGACGTTTATCAAATTTGAATTTTTCAACTAAAATGTATCCCTGATAAAAACGTGTAAAAACATTTTCGTAATGTTTGCCGCCATAGTCAAGCCATCCCAGTTCTTTTGTAATTAATTCTTTCACAGTTTTCTTATCGTAATCAGTATAATTTAAAAGGTAAACATATTTCAATTTTTTATTGATGAATGCTTGAGTAATAAATGAATAACTTGGGAAAGTCTTAAACGGAATTCTTCCGAATTGTTTATGAATAGCTTTAATATTTACTATATCCATTTTTGCATGCCGCCAGCTTTTTGGCAAATAAGTTCCTTCTGTAATAACATTATGTCCGGTTAATACATGTTTAATCCTGAATTTAATTGCTGCTTTGTATGAGGTTAAAATTAAAGCATAATCGTACGGTAATTCTATATCAACAACACCTGCTTTTAAAAACGAAAGCTGAATATCTTTTATTTCTTCCCAGTCCAAAACCAAAGTATATAAATCAAAGCCTGTTTTAGAACAAATATTTTCTATGTTTTTTACTGAAAGTTCCGAGTTCCATCCATTATCACAATGTACCAAGAGGGCTCTTAAGCCGTTTTGTTTGGCCACCCAAGCTAAATAAGTACTATCAACTCCTCCGCTTACTCCAATAATACAATCATACTTCTTCCCCTTCCCTGCTTCTTTTATTTCTTTAATTATTTCATCAAAATGTTTTTTGGCCGCTTCTCCTTTTGGCAGTTTAGCCATAGCATTATCGAAATTATCACAATGATTACAAATGCCGTTGGCGTCCAGAATCAAATCCGGATCATTCACGTTATCCATTATACATCTTTTACAAGTGATCATAATAATATTTTAAATTACTCATTCATTATTTTTATTAATTTTTGAGTAAGATCAGCTAATTCAAATTCAGAAATATCCAAATTGGTGTTATAAGGTTTTATTTTTGAATCGATGTCCGTTAAGAATAAGTACCACTTATCCTCAATTAAATCATGAGGAAATATTTCACCAATATTATTATTAGAAATATATTCCGAGACCTTGCCTTCATGTCCAAAATAAATAAAAGGTTTCCGCAAATATAAGTAATCAAAAAATTTAGTATTAAATGCAAAAGAATAATCCGGAGCCGTAAACATTAAACAATAATCAGAATCAGAAATTTTATTTAATACATTTGCTTTATCTGTTCCTCCATGGTGTTTTACAATATCAATATTTTTTTTGTTTAACAACTCAATTGCATTATGATCCATGCCGCCATAAAAATTAAATTCGAGCTTAGAATAAATATGGGGGTGACTCGTTTTTAAACGATCGAGACAATTTAAAAAAGGTTCGAAAATATAAATAAGGTTTGGATAGAACGAACCGCTGTAAATAAAACGAATTTTTGATCTATCAGCTTTTGTAATCTTAATATTCAGATAATCATCTTTATCAAAACCATTATTCAAGTGTCTGAATTTGCTATTTTCGTTTATTCTTAATTTTAAGTCCTCAATACTTTGCAGGTGTACATTTAAGATCAAATCACTTTTTTCCAAGACTTCTTTTTCAAACTGCTCTTCCGCAGCTAAACGTTTATAATCAAGATTGTCAAATCCATGATAGGATTTATTATCAGTCCATGGATCACGATAGTCGGTTATAAATCTTACATCCGGAAATTCCCTTTTCAATTCAAGCATATACCATGCTAATTTATAAGGTGGGATTGTAACTATAGCTGTTTTAATATTTTCTTTTTTAATAAGGTATTTTGCTTTAGCAAGAAATTTATTTCTTATAAAAAATAACTTATCCTGCGGATTACCTTTTACCAAGAAAGGCAGTGCCTTCCAGAGAAGCTTATAAATTATTTTTTGAGCAATGTTTTTTGGATTCTGACTTAAAACTTTTGAATAGCCCAATGGTATTTCAAAAACAGATATATTTTTAGCATTGTTAACATCTGAATTCCATTCTGAAACATTTTCGTTTTCGTTTTTTGCCGAAATAACAAATAAATTAAAATCTTTCTTTGCCAGATATTTTGCAAATTTAGCCCAACGCCTGCCGCCGACTCCGGGAAACGGAGGAAATGAAAAACAAATGATCAATATTTTTTTCGGATCGCTAATCAAACTAATTAATTATTTTTTTGTAATCACTATTAATTTCATATTGAGCAGTTATGTGTTTTAAAAAACTATCAAGTGTATTAAGATTGTGTTGGTTAAACATTTTTGGGTGTGAAATAAATTGCATGAAATCATTGTCATGAATTAATTTTTTATACTGTGAATGCGTAAAAAAAGTCAAGAGTTCGATGGAAACCATTTCAGATTTATTTTTTGTGGATTCTTCCATGTTCTGTATGCTTCTGATAACGCTTGCCTCACCATCTACTGCACTGTATCCGTCTCCAAAGCTTGTTTTTTTAATATACCAAAGGTATTTATAAAGAAATTTATTTAAAAAACGATTGACGTTACTGATGCTTAGTGTACTGATAACAATTTCATTAAAAGCACCATCCTTCTCTTCTTTCTCAACCATATCCGAAAATTTATAAATGTTCCGTAAAGGAATATTAGAATAATCATAAAAAATATTTTTTCCCGGTAAACTGAAACCGTGTAAAACCGAAAAATCATTTTTGATACCATACTTTTCGAAATACGGTTTGAATGCAGCAAACGGCTGCAAGCACCATCCGCCGGCCCTAAATGAATCTATATCGTAGGATGTGCCTGCACTTTGCATAAGTTCCTTAATAAAACGAATGGAAAAAGCGAATAATCCATCACGCTCCTCTTCAGGAATAACATGAAAACGATACGCGTCCGTTTTTTCGAGGCGCCATTGGTTTAGATCTTTGTCATAAACAGCATCGCGCCAGTGCGGGTGTAAATGTGGAAAAACAAAATGACCATTTCTGATTACGTCAATTAATTGTTCTTTAATTTTAGTTAAATCCATTTTGCATTCAGCTGCATCAGATTCAGTCAGCTTTTTAATGTAAGTGGTATCAACAAAGAAAATTGCGTTCTTAAAGTTGTATTTTTTAAAAACATTAAGTAAGTATTCGGTTGGTTTAAGCATGCAATTGTAAACCGACCCGCTTTTTTTTCCTAAAAATAATTCATAATCAAACGTAAGTAAAATATTTTTCTTGTTAAGAAATTCTATTGGAGTAGTCTTCTCTTCTATAACATGCGCTAATTTATTTGTTAATGAATTAAGCGAGAATTGTTCGATATCATAATTGCTATCCCACTTCAGGGAGGTATTATTTAAATTGCTTTTTAGCAGAGTTACCAGATCATCATAACAATTAACCGGATCGAACCAATATCCTAATTTGTTTTTTACAATGAATTCGGAGGCTGAACCTTTTTTAGCTACCACTACCACTTTTTTCTTTTGCGAAATATATTCGTAAAATTTGGTGCTTAAATTAAAATTATAAACATCATTTAAGATCAAGAGACAATAATCAGATCTTTTTATTTTTTGAAATACCATTTTCAGCGGTAAGAAATCAAGAACCTTTATGGCTTCCTGAATATTATTTTCCTGAATGAAATTTTTATACTCAGGCGGAAACTTACCAATGAACTGAAACTCTATTTTATTATATAATTCAGGTTCCCTTTTTTTTATTTCGCCAATTGCTTTAAATAAAGGTTTAATAATATATTGGAGATTAATATAAAGCGTACCTGCATAAACAAATGTGATCTTACCGGATCCGGTAATTGGACCGTCTTCTAAATTATTAAAATCTTC
>DATMPR010000110.1:0-5303 GCA_035567575.1 Bacteroidia bacterium | reverse complement strand
TTTAAAAAAGTAAATATGAATATTGTATATGCTTTATATTGCCCTGAAAAAAAAACACCAAAATACGTTGGTAAAACCACTACTGGATTAGGCAGACCCGTATCGCATATAAAAAATGTTTCTCACAATATGGATGTCATTAATTGGGTTAGAGAACTTGAATTAAAAAGGCTAACTCCTATGATTGTTATATTAGAGAATGATATTAAAAAAGAATTGCTTGATGATAGGGAAAAATTTTGGATAAAATATTTTATTGATAAAGGATTCCATTTATTTAATATAAATTATAATACCAAAAAACAAGAAGCTAATAAAAAAAATGGTAAATGTAAAATAGGAGTTAGTCTTAAATTTGAAGAAACAACAATAGATACTATAGAAGAGCTTTTGAAACTACCAGAAAACCTAAAACTAAAAGGTAAATTCACTCCAATGCTTGAACACCTAATTGAAACGCATCCTGAATTATAGAGGCGAAAAAAGAATTTGATAAGAAATTAAAGAAATAACACAAGAATAATCAAACCAAAAAATCAAGAACAGTGAAAAAATTTACAAGCAAAATACAAAAACAATTTACCGAAATGTGCAAAACAGGTAAATTATTCAGAGTTGAATTACACGGAGAAAAAATCTGGGAATTATATTTAAAGTCATTTGATGCAGACCCTATTTTCAGAGACCCTGAAAGCTCGGAACATAATTGTAATAACTGTAAGAACTTCATCAGGAGATATGGGAACATTGTTGTTGTTAGCGAAGATTACAAAATCGTTACTATGTTCGATGTAGAAGCGGAAGATGAATTTGTTCCTGTAGCGAAAGCTTTATCTAAAGCAATTAAAAAAGCTAAAATTACTGAAGTGTTTTTCGAAACATTTGATGAATTGAATGGTTTACCTTATGAAAAATGTACTAAAAAGAATACATTATTTCAATTAGGTATGGAGAAAAACGTTAAACAATATACAAAAGAAGAAGCTGAAAAATTCGGAAGAGTTGAACCAAGTGAAATAAGAACATTTGACCATTTACATTTATTTGTAGACAAAACATTTGTTGATATGAGCGGAAAATCTGTTGAAGCTCTAATGGGAGAATACAGAGATGCTAAAGCCGTATTTCAAAGAGCAATGGAAACTATTTCTTTGGATACATTGGAATTGGTTAGGGATTTAATTAATCAAGGTTCTTTATTGGATGGTCAAGCTCATCTTTATAAGATTGAAGAAATTATTCCATTGAAAAAAGAATATGATAGTTTAGGTGCAGGTGAAAGAGATAATTGGTGTTGGGTAAAATCATATAAACTTAAATTTGCGAAATTCAGAAATGAATTAATCGGTGTATTATGTTCTGAATTATCAGAAGGAAAGGAATTAAATGATGCGTGTAAAGCATGGAACTACAGAGTTGACCCAGTAAATTACATGAAGACTACTGCTCCGATTACTAAAAAACAAATTGAAGAAGCGAAATTATTTGTTGAAGAAAACGGTTATGAAGAATCTTTTAACAGGAGATTCGCTAACATTGACGATATTAAAGTATCTGAAATTATACATAGCAATGTTGGAAAAGGAGAAATTAAAAATGCTTCGATATTTGATGGCGTAAAATCTACATCTACACGTCATAAAAGAAGTGAATTTGATGGTGTTGAAGAAATATCTATTGATAAATTCATGAAGGATATTATTCCTACATGTACTGGTATTGAAGTGTTTTTAAGAAATATACATGAAGGAAACATGGTATCATTAACTACTGCAAATAATCCTGAAAGTAAGCCTATTTTTAAATGGGATAATAATTATTCTTGGACATTTAACGGTAACTTAGCAGGTAAATCTCAAATAAAAGATGCTGTTGCTTCTAAAGGAGGTAAAGTTGATGGTGTTCTAAGATTTAGTATTATGTGGGCTGAAGGTGATGCTTCTGATAATTCTGATTTAGATGCTTGGGCACAAGAACCAAATGGAACTAGAATCGGATATTCAACATCTTTTAGAAAAGATAGAGGTGGTAATACTAAAACTACTATGGGTGGTCAATTAGATGTTGATATTACTCAACCTAATGGTTACAGTAATAAAAATATTGTTGAAAACATTGTTTGGGATAATTTATCTAAAATGAAAAAAGGAACTTATAAGTTTTGGGTAAATCAATTCGCAGACAGGGGTTCTAAAGGATTCAAAGCTGAAATAGAATTTGATGGAGAAATTTACTCTTATGAATTTAATAAGAATTTATCGCAAAATAAAGATGCGCATGTAGCAGAAGTAACTTTGGATGAAAATGGTTTTAGTATAAAACACATATTACCAGAATCACATTCATCAAAAGAAATTTACGGACTTGAAACAAATCAATTTCATAAAGTAAATTTAGTTTGTTTATCGCCTAACCATTGGGGTAAAAATAATGTAGGAAACAAACACTATTTATTTATGTTAGATGGTTGTAAATCTAATTCAAAAATTAGAAGTTTCCACAACGAAAACTTAAATTCTGATTTGACTAAACACAGGAAGGTGATGGAAATTTTGGGAACTACTAATATGATTGAAGCTAATGGTAAAGAATTATCTGGATTAGGGTATAACAGTACCGTTCATGATTCTTTAACATTAAGACTTTCAGGTTCGTACAAAAGAATAATAAAAGTTAAATTTGGAAATGGCTAAACCTATTGAAATAATACCAAAACATAAATTTGGCAGATTGACAATAATAAATGAAGCCAAATCACATAGACAGCCTAATGGTAAACTTTGTAGAAAAGTATTATGTGAATGTGAATGTGGCAATGAAGTTACTGTTTTATGGTATACATTAAGAAGTGGAAGGACAAAATCTTGTGGGTGCTATATGAGAGAAGTAAATGGAAAAAGAATAGGAATAGAATCTACAACTCATGGTAATACACCTTTAGGAGAAAACGAATATAAGTCTTTGTTCTTTGTATGGAACACTATTAAACAAAGATGTTATAATAAAAATTCAGGAAAATACTCTGCTTACGGTGAAAAAGGTATTAAAGTTTGTAAGCAATGGATTAATAATTTTTCTAATTTTAGAGATTGGGCAATAAATAATGGATATTACAAACAACCTAAAAATACTCCTTTTAAAGATAAGCTCTCCATAGATAGAGTAGATTCTAAAGGTGATTATACGCCTGAAAATTGCAGATGGATAACAGTTAGTCAAAACAGTTCAAGAAATAGAATAAGAAAGAAAACTTAAATTTTAAACGCTTTGGATATAGCTCAGTGGCAGAGCACGGAATTCCATTATTTCCGAGGTCGGAGGTTCGAGTCCTCTTATCCATACTAAATTAAACAAAAATAAATTAAAAACTAAAAAACAAAAATCATGTACAAAGACGCATCAAAATTAAAATTAAGATTCCCAACTTCAAAAGGAAGTTTGTCAGTAGAACAATTATGGGATTTATCAATTGCAGACTTAGATACTTTAGCGGTATCTTTACAAGAGTCTTATGAAAATTCTAAAGGGAAATCGTTCATCCAAAAAAGAACAACAAAAGATAAAGGATTGAAATTACAATTCGACCTTGTATTGGATATTCTTCAAACTAAAGTGGAAGAAGCTGAAATTGCAAAAGAAATTTCAACTAAAAAAGAACGTAACCAAAAAATAATTCAACTAATCGCTGAAAAGAAAGATGGTGAGTTATCTGGTAAGTCGATTAAGGAATTAGAAGCAATGTTGGAAGATTAAATTTCATAAACACCAGAGCCTAAAAACTCTGGTTTTATATTTAAAAAATAATTATGATAGACAGATATTTATACAATGATATACATGAAAAGGCAAAAGAAAAGTGTATGAAATCTCATGGTGGTTACAAACTTTTTGGTTTTATTTTTTTAAGCGAAAAAGCTAAAGAAGAACACAAGAGAATAATGTCACTTCCTTTGGGTGAGTTATTAAAACTAGTTTAATTATGCAAGATATTACAGCAGAAGAAGTGATTAAAAAAGTTTTGGATTCCAAATCTGTAATAGACGTATTTTACGATGTTAACGATTGGAAATTTAATTACAAAAATTATATACGATTGATTCATCCTGATGTATGTAAATTACCTAAAGCAAAAGAAGCCACAGAAAAATTAAATCAGTTTAAGGATGAACTGGATTCTGGTAAAAAACACAATGATGATGCGGGTACGGTTTCTTATGCTTTAAAAACAGTAGAAATAGTTGGAGATAAAGATTTAATTAAAAAATCATTAGACAACTATAATTATTTGATGTCACTTACTGATGAGTCATCCAAACATTTCAAAAAATATTTACCAATCTCTGGAAAATTAATTTCAGAAAATGAACTTGAATTTACTTTAAGTAATAGGGCTGTTCCTTTATCTTCTTTGGGTACTGTTGAACAAAAACATGCAAACTGGATGTTAAGCAGAATGTTTGAGTTTGCAGGATGGATTAATCAATTAGGCTACTCACACGCTGGTATAAATCCTGAATCTGTTTATATTATGCCTGAGAATCATGGGATGACTTGTATTTCTTTTTATCACATGACAAAATTAAATACTTCGCTAAAAGCGATTTCAGCAAAATATAGCAACTTTTATCCGCCACAAGTATTCACGAATAAAAAAGCGGAATCAAACATCGATATTGAATTATCGAAACGTACAGCAATTTATTTATTAGGCGATAAATCTGGAAGTGGTGTTATATTGCGTAAAACACACGAAAACGAAATAATTGACTTTTTACAAAAACAACAATACGATACTATTGAAACATATAAGGAATATAGAACGTTATTGAAAAAATATTTTGATACTAAACAATTTCATGTTTTTAATGCGTAAATAATTAAAATAAATCAAACCAAAAACCAAAACCTTTCGGGCGTATAGGATAACCGAGTAAACAAAATGGGTGGACAAAATCACGAAGCCGAAATCAAAAAAGAATCGGTAGCAACAGAAGAAAACAAAGCAACTGAAACAGTTGTAGAAACTCCTGCAACAGAAACAGAAAAAGTTGAAGAAACTAAAGCGGAAGTAACCTCAGAGCCTCAAGCAAAACAAACTTCAGCTCAGGGATAAAAAATTAAATCCTTTGCCTAGTCAATCTCCCGTTGTAAAACGGGCTTGCACCGTGAGGAGCAAGGGTAACAGGTTGATTAGGGGGCAAAAGTAATGTAAAAATGAAAAAGCAGAAGTTAAGAAAGAGAACTAAAAAGAACACACCTACGAGTGCTTCACAAGCTCGTGGCAACTGTGATTTGCAATTAAA
>DATMPR010000109.1:0-42116 GCA_035567575.1 Bacteroidia bacterium | reverse complement strand
AATTTATTTTGACCGTTCTCATAATATTCCTGCCATTTACCGCAAGGTTTACCGCTGCAATAATGTTCAATAGCTGCCGGTTTTCCTGATCTGTAAAATGTATTTACGTCGCCTTCTTTTTTATCTTTTTCAAATTTGCCTTTGCTTTCGATTTGTCCGTTGTCGTGGTAGTAGGTCCAATCACCTTCTTTTTTTCCATTCACAAAACTTTCGCGGCTTTTTACTTTTCCGTTTTCGTGATAGGAAGTCCAAACGCTATCTGCTAAATTATTTTCGAACTTTGTGATCTGAGCAATTTTTCCGCTTTTAAAATAATAGGAATTGGTACCGGATTTTTTACCCCTGAAAAAATGTTCCATGGCTTTCATGCTGCCATCTTCAAAATAAAACACCCAAATACTGTCTTCTTTACCCTGATAATAATATCCTTTACGGGATAATTTACCGTTTTTATAATACTCGTAGTGAGGACCATGCGGCATGCCTTTATAATAATCGGTCTCACTTTTTAATTGTGTTTGCTGGCTATCGTACCACTCTTTTGTTAATTGGGAAAAACTTAAAAAAGGGACTAAAATTATAAGAAGAAAAAAAAATCGCATGTTCAAATTTAAGAAAGCATAACGCCGGGCGCAGGCTGTGGTTACATTACTTGTAAACATTAAAGAGTTAAATTATACTGAAGCAGATCAGGTTTTTGATTGGATGATTTAGTCCTGATCAATCAACATAAATACACTATCATCAAGGTTTATGAAAAAACAAACCGGAATTCCTTCGGCATATCCATTCACAAAACCGCTTATAAAGGCATATGCCTTTTGTCACAATTCTGAGCAAAACACGGCTTTTTTGGATACTTTTGAAATCAGAAATTATGATCAAGCACTTTTTAATAGTCTTTTTGTTTATTACCCTTGGAACCAAGGCCCAAAGCGCATGGGATCTACAGCAATGTATTGATTATGCTTTAAAACATAATATTAGTTTAAGGCAGGCTGAGATCAGTAATCAGATCACAAAAAATAATTCCAATCAATCAAAAGCCGCCATTTTTCCAAGTTTAAACGCAGGTGCGGCGCATACTTATAATTTCGGGCGAACCATTGACCGTTACACCAATACTTTTGCTAATACTCAGGTATTATCACAAAATTTTTATACTTCAAGTAATTTAGTGTTATGGTCGGGTTTAGCGGAATGGAACAATATAAAAGCAAATGAATATGGTTATTTAGCAGGCACCGAAAATGTAAAACAACAGCAGCAAACTATTTCTTTAAATGTTGCAACAGCATATATAAATGTAATTTATGCAGATGAGCTTTTAAAAATTGCAAAAAATCAATTTGATATTACAAAACTTCAGCTTGAGCAAACTGAAAAACTGGCAAATGCCGGAACGCTTGCAAAAAGTTCGGTTTACGATGTGAAAGCGCAAATGGCGAGTGAAGAAGTAAATGTTACTACAGCCGATAACAATTACCAAATTGCAATGCTGACCTTAAAACAATTTTTAAATATAGATACGCTTAATAATTTTAATATCACAAAACCGGATGTGGATGTTCAATCTGAAAGTTTATTAAATACAAGCGTAAATAACATTTACGAAACAGCTTTAAAAAATCAACCCTCGATAAAAAGTGCTGAATATAATTTATTGATGGCTGAAAAAACTTTAGCTGTGGCAAAAGGAAGAATTAGTCCTACCATAAGTTTAAATGCTTCAATTGGTACGGGTTATTCCGGACTTGCAAAAGATATTGTTGGTTATAATTCTGTTCCCGTTACCATTGGTACATATAACAACGTGCCAATTGTAGTTGATCAACAGGCTCCTGTATTAAAGGACAAACCATTTACGAATCAGTTTAAAGATAACGTGAACAAAAGTATTGGTATGACGCTAAGCATTCCTTTATTCAATGGACTGAACACTTATACCGGAATTAAAAATGCTAAATTAAATGCAGTTAATGCAAAGTTAAATCAGGAGTTAGCCGAACAAACTTTATTTAAAACAATTGCGCAGGCTTACGCCAATGCAAGGGCAGCTTTAAATAAATATGCTTCTTCTAAAGCATCCGTTGATGCATCGGAATTATCGTTTAGTTTTGCCCAGCAAAAATTTAATGTAGGCGCCTTAAATGCATTTGATTACAATTCAGCAAAAGCGAGGTTGGTTACAGCGCAGAGTAATTTACTGCAAGCCAAGTACGATTATCTTTTTAAAGTAAAGATCCTCGATTTTTATCAGGGTAAGCCGCTTACTTTCTGATTTTCTTTTTTAGAAATTCCTTTTTCAAATACTAAACAAGTAAAATTATTGGTGTGGATTATTTTTTTGTTTTGCTTTCAAGCAATTTGTTGGCATCCTCCAGAAATTTGACTTCTTCTTTGCCGGGCTCAGCACCCACAGGATAACCTAAAGAGCCATAAGTATCCATGGTGAATTTTTTCTCCTTATTATTTTTAATGGTTTTAAAGATCCATACAGCCGGATAGCCCGTTACATTAAACGCCTGCTGCAAGCTGTTATTTTGTTGCGTTAATTCCGGAGAAAGTTGTTTGTTGCGAGGGAAATCCAATTCTAATAATATTACATTTTTCTTTGCCCAGGCAATAAACTCCGGTTTAGAAAATACATTCTGCTGAAGTTTAATACACCATCCGCACCAATCGCTGCCGGTGAAGAATGCAAAAATAGGTTTCTTTGATTTTTCAGACAGATCATGGACTTTCATTAGATCGGTGTGCCATTCCAGTTGTTCAGTTTTCGTTTCATTTTGAGCAAATACTTTTGGCGCAACAAGCAAGAACTGCGCAGCCAGAATAACCGGAACTTTTAAAAGATAATTTTTACGCAGCATATACAAAATTATGTTTTTTGAGTTTAAAATGAGTAAACCCAATTGTTAATTAATACAATTAAGGTTAAAATTATTCTTTTATTTATTGAGAACACCGTACAGATGAGCAAAGATTTTATTTTTGCTTTTGTTTACGCGGCTTAATGATCAAACCATCCAGAACTTTGTGCTTAACGAAAAAAGTTTCGCAGATCCGCTTAACCTGTTTGATGATGTCTGCCTCTCCCCCTTTTACGTTCAGATCTGATTTTGCTTTCTTCAAAGCCGTTTCTTCTTTTAAATTTTCTGTTTTTCGGATGGCCTTTATTAAAAATTTAAGATTAAGTCCTTTATCTTTTAATTTTCCAAGCTCCTGGATCATCCAGCTCAAAGCAAAAAAATTATTCTTGCTGAACATAATATACGCCGGGAAATTATGATGAGGTAATTTATTAAAAGAAAGAGTTATTACGCTTTTGGTCACATACTTCTTTTCCCACGCTTCTTTTCTTCCTGATCCCTCGAGTTTTATTATGCCGCAAAATGATTGTCCATATATGCTGATCCATCTTAATTCCCTTCTGAGTTTATGAACTTCTTCTATGCTTTTAAAATTCTTATTTGCCCTTTCATATTCCTTTATAGTTTCAAGTTCTTTAACAAGGGCAGTTTCTATTTTATTAATGGTATGATGATCAAATTTTACTTTGCTTGCAATTTTTTTATTAAACTCTTTTATGCGGCTTTCGATTCCGCCTTTTTTCTTCAAAAACTTATCCAGTTTTTTTACTTCTTTATCTCTTTTACCCAGAGCGTATTTTTTTATTTCAGCACTTATTTTTTTATTTTTATTGAATTCCTTATAAAGAACATCGTAAAAATCGATCTGTCCCAATATGCCCTCAAGTTTTTTAATTACTTTATGATAGCTTTTAAAACTAACATCGTTTAATTCATAATCAAATAAACGGCATAACGATTGTATCATAAATGCTGGTGTACGGAGATCGTTTTGATATAACCACAATCCCCTGTTTTTTTGCTTTTTAGATCTTTGAAGACGATCTAATAATTGTTCTGAATAAAAATCGAATGGATCAATATGTTTCATTTTTACATTTTAAATTCGTACTCTTATAATACAAACCTTTCGGCAAGCTCAGGTAAGGCTAAATTCGCACTCCGATTATACATACGTCATCTACCTGTTCCAAATTTCCTTTCCAGTCTTCAAAAACCTTATTGAGTTTGTTTTTTTGTTCAAGAGCATTTAATGGACTGATACTTAAAAATAACTCCTGCAATTGTTTATACATAAATTTTTTGCCTTTCGGTCCCCCAAATTGATCGGCGTAACCATCGGTAAATAAATAAACCATATCGCCGCTTTGCAGATCGATCTCGTGCTGCATAAAAGATTGATTGTCTTTATCATGTTTCCCAACCGGCATTTTATCAATTTCAAGTTCAATTAATTTTCCGTTTCGTACAATCCAGATCTGATTGTTCGCTGCAGCGTACACCATTTTTTTCGTCTTAAAATCAAATCCGGCAAAACTGCAATCCATTCCGTCTTTCCCTCCATCGGAAGATAAATTCTGAATGATGCGCTGACGGGCATGATTTAATATTTCGGCGGGATTCAAAATTTTACGTTCATTCACTGCTTCATTTAAAAACGAAATATTTAGTAAGCTCATAAAAGCACCCGGTACACCGTGTCCTGTACTATCGCATACTGCAAGAAAAAACTTCTTACTGCCTTCTGCCGACTGACCACTGCCTACTGAACTCCCCCAATAAAAATCACCGCTGACAATGGCTTTGGGTTTATATAAAACAAAATGTTCGGGTAAATTGGTTTCGAGCAAAGTATCACTTGCCAATAAAGCTCTCTGTATGCGTTGCGCGTAATTTATACTGTCAACAATTTCCTTTTGTTTGTCTTCAATTAATATTTTTTGTTGTTGTGTTTCCTGTTCTTTTATTTCAATCAGCTTTTTTTGTTTTTGCGTAATTTTAAAACGGTTAAACATAAATGCGGCAAAGACCATTACCAATAACAAGCCGATAATTAAAAAATAACTTTGATTTTTTTTATGCTCTAATTGAAGCGATACTACTTTTTTCTCTTGCTCTACCCTAACGCTGTCCAGTGCTGCCTTCTTCTCATATTCCAATTTAAAATATTGCTTTTGTACTTCGCGCTGCGATTCGCGGCTGTTAATACTATCGCGCATTTTTATTTGTAATTCAAACATTTCTAAAGCTTTTTCATGGTTGCCGGTAGCTTTATAGATATTTTTTAATGTTTCGGTGGTACGGCGGATAAATTCTGGAAATCCTAATTCCTTTGCGATCTGCAGCGACTTTAAGCAATTCTCTTCAGCAAGCTTGAAATTTTTTTTCTTCAGGTAAATTCCGCCGATATTATTCCATGAAATGCTTTCTCCCTGTTTATCATTGTTCTTTTGCCGAATGGCTAAGCTTCGGTTAAAAAATTCAAGTGCTTTATCGTAATCTCCTAAATAATTATAAATACCGCCAATATTATTAAGCGAAATTCCTATACCATTTACATCATTCACTTCTTCTTTAATTTTTAAACTCCGCAAATAATACTCCAGTGCTTTTTGAACTCCGGCACGTATGCAGGCATCTTTTATTTCCGATTTACAATTCGGATCTCCATTTTTCCGATACACTAATCCCAAATTATTTAATGATTCGGCGATCCCTTTTTTATCACCTATCTTTTCGCGGATTGTTAAACTTCTATTGTAATAATCCAAGGTCTTAGGAACGTCGTTCTGGTTTTGAAAAATAAAACCAATGTTGTTTAACGATTGTGCTATGCCTTTTAAATCGCCGATCTCCTCCTGAATTTTCATTCCCTTTTGATAATATTCAAGCGCTTTCTTTACATCGCCCTCGTTTTGGTAGATGTAACCGATATTATTGTATGCTGAAGATTTTATTTGTAAGAATTTCTTTTTCTCGGCGGCATTAGATTTGGAAATATTTATATCGCAAAGTTCGATCGCCTTTAAACATAAAGGCATTACTGTGTCGGGCTTCGATAAATATAAAATTTCAGAAAACTGAACGTACACATCAGCCCTTGTTGTATCGTGCTTTGCTGAATTAAAATCCTTTAATAAAGAATCCAATATCTGTGTTTGGGACTTTAGTCCCGCCACCGAAATAAACAAACCAATAAAAAGGACAATTTTCTTCATTTTTGATTCTTCTCATTTTGACGCTAATTCGAACCCAAAGATTAACGCCTCTTAAAACTATGAGTTTTTTATAACTCAACAAAGCATTTTCTTCTTTATTTATTTTTATCTTTGCTATCCGGTTATGGAAAAAAGAGTTAGAGTACGTTTTGCGCCTAGTCCTACAGGTGGTTTGCATATGGGAGGGGTAAGAACTGCCTTGTTTAATTATTTGTTTGCAAAAAAACACGGCGGCGATTTTATTTTACGTATTGAGGATACCGACCAGACCCGCTATGTAAAAGGCGCCGAAGAATATATAATTAACGCCCTTAAATGGTGTGGTATTGAACCAAATGAAGGTGTGGGTTTTGGAGATGGCGAACATAAACCGTACAGACAAAGCGAAAGAAAAGAATCTGGACTTTATAAAAAATATGCCGATAAGTTACTGCAAACCGAACATGCTTATTATGCTTTTGATACCTCTGAAGAATTGGAAGCAATGCGTAAAAGATTAGAAGCTGCGAAAGTTGCTGCTCCGCAATATAATTCGGTGAGCCGTCAGGCCATGCGTAATTCACTTACTTTAAGTGAAGATGAAGTGAAAAAATTATTGGATGCGGGAACGCCTTATGTTATCCGTTTAAAAGTGCCGCGTAACGAAGAAATTCGTTTTCATGATATCATACGCGGATGGGTTGTTGTGAATTCAACACAAGTGGATGATAAAGTTTTATTGAAGAGTGACGGAATGCCGACCTATCATTTAGCGCATATTGTGGATGATATTGAAATGAAAATTTCGCATGCTGTGCGCGGAGAAGAATGGTTACCGAGCGCGCCTGCACATATTTTAATTTACCGTTATTTAGGTTTAGAGAATGATATGCCAAAGTTGGCGCATTTACCTCTTATTTTACGGCCTGACGGACAAGGAAAATTATCGAAGCGTGATAAATCAGGTTTGCCGATGTTTCCTTTGAATTGGCATGATGAACGTACTGGCGGCGAAAGTTATGTCGGTTACCGTGAATCGGGATTTTTTCCGGAAGCATTTATAAATATGTTAGCGTTGTTGGGATGGAATCCGGGTGATAACCGCGAGATCATGGACAAAGCGGAATTGATCGAGAATTTTTCTTTTGAACGCGTCAATAAATCGGGTGCAAAATTTGATCCTGAAAAAACAAAATGGTTTAACCAACAATATTTACGTCAGCATTCTGATGAAGACTTGGCAAATGCTTTAATGCCAATTCTCGAGAGTAAAAACATAAAAGCATCTAAACAATTTGTCACCGAATTTTGCAGATTAATAAAAGAAAAAGCGCATCTCATTAATGAATTTTACGATCTGGGTTCTTATTTTTTTACAGCACCAACAACCTGGGATGAAAAAGTAATTGCTAAAAAATGGAATGATACTTCGAAAGCCATATATACAAAATTCAATGAAAAATTAAGCGCTTCATCAGATTGGACGTACACCGGCATTCAAAAAACATTTGAAGATTCACAAACTGAATTGGGTAAATTAGATATGCAATTAGTCCGCGTTTTAGTAAGCGGTGTTGCAGGCGGACCACAACTTTTTGACATGATGGCCTTGTTGGGCAAAGAAGAGTGTTCCTGTCGTATTTCAACTGCTTTAAATCATCTTAAATAAAAAAGCCTCAAATCCTTCGCGTAGGAATGAGGCTTTTTTGCCGAAGGCATCCCTTCGGGGAAATTTTCACGCGAAACTTTGTCGCGGTTTTCGTTCCCGATTACAGCGGGATAAGCATTACTGCTTTTTGTTTTACGGGGTCCAATGTGTCTATGGCTAAGGGTTTACATGATCCCTAAAAACGCTGCTAACAATGCTACAAAAAAAAGTAATTTTTTTATCATAGTATTGGATTTTGCTTATTATACGCCCCTGTTCCGAAAATGGTTGCAAAAAGCAGCTTATTTGTCCAAAAAAACAGCTTTTTTTGTTGCTATTTATCACAATTATTTTTATAATTTTGGTTAGTCGAATCAATTATTAAATCCAATGTTAAAAAAGAGGTGTTGGTCCTTTATTATCGCATTAACTTTATGTTCAGTTTTAGGGTTTTCCCAAACCGCTAAAAAATATTTTGCAGCTGCCGAAAAGTTTGAGCAGGCTAATAACCCAAAAGATGCCCTCGATAGTTATTCAAAAGCCATAGGTGCCGACCCCGCCTATGAAAAGGCATATACCGCCCGGGCTCTCCTTTACGAAAAACAAAACATGAAAGCCGAAGCGGTTGAAGATTACAAAAAACTCATCGGTTTTTCTCCCAAAGAAAAAGAATTGTATTATAATGCCGGACGATTATCTTTCATTCAAAATAAATTTA
This sequence comes from Bacteroidia bacterium, assembly GCA_035567575.1. GTDB lineage: Bacteria > Bacteroidota > Bacteroidia > B-17B0 > Aurantibacillaceae > JAHEYG01. Next base: position 33,680 of record DATMPR010000109.1, on the reverse strand, counting down.
AGGATGCTGATGAATTTTTCAGAAAAGCTTTAGAGCGTGATAAAAGTTATGAGGAAGTAATTGATCTTGAAATAAAAACTTTGTATGCGATCCAGGATTACTCTTTCGGACTAACGGTTACCCAATATGCCCTCGATGTTAAAAAAACTGCCGTAAACTATTATAATCATGCTGTGATGTTTGATAGTTTAAAAAATTATGTTGAAGCCGAGAAAGAATATAAAAACTCGAAATATTTTGATTCTAAATTTATTCCCGGTTATGTTGGACTTGCTTTAACCCAAGTCAAATTAAATAAAGCCAACGATGCTTTAACAACCTGCGAAACAGCTTTAACCAAAGATCCAAACAGCAATGACGTATATTGGGCGCGCAGCATGGTTTACGTTGCGAAAAAAGATTATCAAAACGCTTTGAACGATATTACAAAAGTTATTTTAGTTGCCCCAACTTCTTTCAATCATAAATTAAGAGGAAGTATTTATTACAAACTCGGGCAATTTCAAAATGCAGTTAACGATTATTCGCAAGCTATAAAGTTAAATGATAAAGATATAGATGCTTATATCAGTCGTGCAGTTGCCAGTGAAGGCGCGCAAAATTATAAATCAGCAATCGCAGATTATAATAAGGTTGCAAAATTAGCAGCAGGTGATGCAAAAATTGAAGGTATCATAAAAGATGCGCGTAAGAAGATCTTTGATCTAAGCAGGGAATCTAATAAACCGGAGATCGCATTAACGGCACCTTCAGTTCCAAATAAAAATACAATTAAAATTTTAGCGGATAAAGACACTGTGATTTTTAAAGGCGTAATTACGGATGCAAGTCATATTAAATCCATAACTGTAAATACCATCCCTGCTGAGTTTTTAAAAGATTCTTTAAATCCTGAATTCATTTGTAAAGTTACAGGTATGAAAAAAGCATCGGAAGTTGTTGTGCTGGCAACAGATGATTATGAAAATACAGCCAGTCAGGTTTTAAAAATAGAAAAAACTGAAGCGAATAAACCGGTGATTGCGATTGAAGCACCTGCTGCATCATTCGATAATGAAATTTATTTAGAGAACAACGCTTCTGAGATTTATATTCAGGGAAGAATAAAAGATGAAAGCTTAATTCAATCCATTTCAATTGATGGCGTGTTAGCATCTTATTCTGTTACTTCTTTAAATCCAACTTTTAGTTCTCAAATTTCTATTGCTAACAAACAAAAAATTACAGTTACCGTTGTCGATGCAAATGGTAATGAAAATATACAAGTGTTCACACTTAACCGCAGTGGTGCAGATGCATCAGCGAATCCAATGGGTAATACATGGGTTGTGTTTATTGAGAATGGCAAATACCAAAATTTCGCAAGCTTAGAGGGTCCTGCTAAAGATGTACTTGCCATGAAATCTGCTTTAGCAGGATATAAGGTCACAAAAATTCTTCATAAAAAAGACATGACCAAATACGATATGGAAAAATTTTTCTCCATCGAATTACGCGATCATGTTAAGAATAGCAATATCCAATCATTAGTAATTTGGTATGCAGGTCATGGTAAATTTGTTAGTCCTACCGGTTATTGGGTTCCTGTTGATGCGAAAACAGATGATGAATTCAGTTTCTTTGGCATCAACAATTTAAAAGCGGCTATGCAATCTTACACGGGAAAATTATTACACATATTAGTTGTAACGGATGCTTGCGAATCCGGTCCATCATTTTTATTAGCGATGCGTGGCGCTGATGAAAACCAGCGTTGTGAAAATTGGGAATTAACTAAATCAAAATCTTCACAGGTGATTACATCTGCAGGTTATGAATTAGCTTCCGATAATTCTCAGTTCACCAAAACATTTTCTGCTGCATTAGTAAATAATCCCGACGGCTGTATTTCCATTGATAAAATTGCAAAAAAAGTTATTTCCGCGGTAACTTCGGCCGGTAATCAAGCTCCTAAATTTGGTAAAATAAAAGATCTGGAAGACGAAGGCGGAACATTTTTCTTTATCAAAAAATAAAAAGCGTAATTGTATAAATTATGATTCAAAAAAAAATTATACAATTAGTCCTTCTTTTTTTATTTCCCTTTTTACTAAGATCACAAACTTATCCCTTCACAAATTACGGTGTGCAAGATGGTTTACCCCAATCCAATGTATCAGCCATCACACAAGATAAGGAAGGTTATTTTTGGTTAGCCAGTGAAAGCGGTATTTCAAAATTCGATGGGAAAAATTTTATTAATTACACAACTGAAAGCGGATTAGCAGATAATAACGTTGCATGTTTATTAACCGATGTAAAAGGAAATTTGTGGTTAGCTCATGAAAATGGTTCACTCACCAAATATAGCAATGGTAAATTTGTTCCTGTTATTTGCGAATTACTTCCTAAAGACAAAAAAATATTTTCTTTATCGCAAAATAAAAAAGGGGAGATATGGATCTCATCAGCTGTTGGCGCCATTGTTATTTTAAATCCTGAAGGAAATTTAAATGATAAATCTAATTACAAAGTTTACACTTCACAGGAAGGATTGAGTCAGTACGTATTATCAACCCAGCAGGATAAAACCGGCAACATGTGGTTTTTGACAGACGTTGGGATTAAATGGATGGATGCTAAAACAAGGAAATTTGATTTCTTCAGACCGGAAGGCATGCCGTTCGGACAGATCACTTCCTTTTTACTTGATGAAAATGATAATGTACTATTAGGAACTTCAAATGGTTTAATCTATAAATACAGCAACAGCACAAAGCAATTTGAAATTATTTTTGATTATCACAATTACATTAACACAACAAGCAGCGCTGTCACCAATAATTTTGTGTACACTATTTTTAAAGATAGCAAAAATAATATCTGGGCTTCTGTCTTTAATATTGGTTTGTGTAAAATCGAAACTAAAAGAACTATTGTATTTAATACTTCAAATGGTTTAGCGATCAACAAAATAAAAAGCATTGCCGAAGATAACGAAGGGAATATTTTGATCGGGACTATTGGAGAAGGTTTACAAATTTTTAAAGGCGAAAGATTTGTTTCTTTTTCAAAAACAAACGGTTTGATCAATTCACAAGTATGGGCCATTTGTCAGGACAATAACAAAAATTATTGGTTCGGCACCAATGAAGGAATTACAATATACGATCCAGGAGAATCTCAGCTTGAAAAAAAATATAAAAACATTCCGGTCATTGAAGGCAGTCAAGCTAATAACGTGCGTTCCATTGTAAAAGATAAGAACGGAAATTTATGGATAGGCATTTGGGGCGGACGAGTTGTAAAATATACTTCTGCAACACAAAAATTTTCTGCACAACCTCAGTTATTTGAATTTGTTAATGCTTATGTTAGTTGTTTATACATTGACAGCAAAAATAAATTATGGATAGGAACGGTTGACGGCATTACAGTGTATGATCTAAATAACGAAAGCATTAAAAGCATTCGCGCCATTGATGGTTTATGCGATAATGATGTGACATCTATTTTTGAAGATAGCGAAGGCAGAATGTGGATTGGTACAAAGAACAAAGGGATTTCATTTTCACTTGGTTCTTCTTTCAAAACAATTAATAAAGAAAACGGGTTAACCTATGAAAGTGTTACTTCTATTTGTGAAGACAAGAAAAAAAATATTTGGATCGGTACAAGTGGCGGAGGAGTTTTTGTTTATGGAGAAAATATTTATCAAAAATACAAAGTTAGCGATGGTTTGCTTTCAGATTTTATTACTTTAGTCACTGTTGACGAAAAAAATAATATTTGGTTAGGAACTAACAAAGGGCTTTGTAAATTCGATCAAGCTAAAAAACAATTTTTCTCTTATCAAAAAAATGATGGCTTCACCGGAATTGAAACAAAATCAAAAGCTGTTTACACCGATAATGAGAAAAATATTTGGTTTGGAACAATTAATGGCGTGTTTAAATACGATCCAAACTTTGACAATAATTCAATACCTGAACCTTCGCTTCATATTACCAACTTAAAAATTAATTTGAAAGATTATCCGGTGAGTGATAAAATGGAATTATCATATAAAGACAATTCATTAAACTTCGACTACATTGGCATTTCACTTTCTAATCCTGATGAAATTAAATACAAAATAAAATTAGTTGGCTCCGATGAAGACTGGCGGCCGGAGACAAAACAAACAACTGCAGTGTTTTCAAATTTAGCTCCCGGAAATTATACTTTACAAATTAGTGCCTGCAATAATGTGGGCGTTTGTAATCAAAAGCCATTAAGTATCGGGATAAACATTGCACCGCCATTTTGGAAAACATGGTGGTTCTATGTTTTGGTAATTGTTGTTGGCGGCGCCTTGGTTCTTAGTTATATAAAGGTCCGAGAACGTGCTTTAGTTCGTGAAAATAAAATTCTCGAGGAGAAAGTTGAAGAACGCACCGCTGAAGTCGTGCAAAAAAATATTGAGCTTGATGAAATAAATAAAGACATTACCGCGAGTATCCGTTATGCAAAACGTATTCAGGATGCCATTTTACCACCGGATGATTTTGTAAAAAAATACTTGCCTAAAACTTTTATTTTATTCAAACCAAAAGATATTGTGAGCGGCGATTTCTATTGGCTTGATGATAAAAAAGATCAGGTATTATTTGCTGCAGTAGATTGTACCGGTCACGGCGTGCCCGGAGCTTTCATGAGTATTGTTGGTCACAGTAAACTTGATCAAATTGTAGGCGAACACGGAATCACAAAACCATCTGCAATTTTAGATGAACTCAATAAAAGTGTAAGTGATACATTGCGTCAATCTTATATTGAAGATAATAGCGTTAAAGATGGTATGGACATTGCGCTTTGTTCTTTTAACCGCAAAACAAACGCAATGGAATACGCGGGTGCTTTTAATCCATTGTGGTTGATCCGTAAAGGCGAATTGATAGAATACAAAGCTGATAAATTCCCAATAGGAAATTTGAAAGCAGGTGAAAATAAAAAATTTACGAATCACATTATTCCTTTGCAAGAAGGTGATACTTTGTATATTTTCTCGGATGGTTTTGCCGATCAGTTTGGCGGACCAAATGGAAAAAAATTAAAATATTCCACATTTAAACAACTATTATTAGATAATCAACATCTCTCAATGGATCAACAAGGAGAACTCTTAAATAAAACCATTGAAGAATGGCGCGGTTCACTCGAACAAATAGATGATATTTTGGTAATTGGCACACGTTTGTAATTTTCTGTAACCTTTTAAAAATTTTGCGTTATGTTTCTTAAAACCTTTAGCATGAAACATCTTATTACTCTACTTTTTGCGATGATTTTTTGTGGCATAAATGCCCAATCTTATCCCTGGCTTAAGAATTTTTATAATGAATTTCCTGCGAGAGGAGATCTTTTCGATTCTACGGTAGCGGCCAACCATTACCATGATATGACAAGAACTCTGACCAAATATACTAAGAAAGGTACACCAAAAAAGAGAACCGACACTTTCGCCTTCACTTATGATGATAAAGGCTTTTTGATCACTTTATTCAAGAGCAATTCGAAGAATAAAAAGAGCGAGAAATCTGAATATACTTATAAGGATTCTTTACCAATAAATTACAATTATTACAAAAACAATAAACTGGTAAGACGTTACGAAATAACAAGGAATGACAAGAAAAAAATAATTGATCTCGTAAAGAAAAATTCTAAGGGGGAAGTTATCTTAAAACAACATAATGAGTTTGATGATAACATTAACAGGCTTACCCGGATCGTCATTTACGATAAGAATAATAAAGAGAAAAATGCCATAGAGTATAGTTATTATGACGGTAAGAACATGAAACAAGCTAAAGAATACAAGAACGGAAAACTAAAAAAAGTATGGAACTATACTTGCGATCCTGTAGGAACGAATGAAAAGAAAGTGAAAGAGATCAAGGTTTGTAAGAATGTTAATGCTGACGAGAATGGCAACCGTGTTGAATCGAACCGGATCGTTAATCCGAAGGGAGAAGTTGAATTACGCGTTAATACTTTCGATAAAAACGATAAGATGATCAAACAGATGGTGTATGATGATATAAAACATAAATTAAAAAGTGAGTATACATATACGATCAAAGCTGAAACTGAAGAATTGGAACGCCGCTTCTATTCAAGAAAAGGCAAGGAATATTATTACAATAAAGTGGTTTATTCAAAATCCAATAAAATACTTTCCCGGGAAGTTGTACATAGAGGTAATCAAAAAAACAAATATAAAACCATCTTTACCTATAACGACAAAGATCTCTTAACACGTTCTGAGACCTTTGACAACAAAAACAGAAAGATATCCGAAAACATCCACACTTTTAACTAAAAAGGAATTTTTCTGTTAATAAAATCCCCTTTTCCCTCACTTATATAATTTTAAATTTGCTCATACTGAAAAAGCACTATGAGCAAAGCAAAATTATTTTTTAAAATTGCCGATGAGTTAAAAATTGATTCGAAGCAAGTAAAAGCGACTGTAGATCTATTAGATGAAGGCGGCACAGTTCCATTCATTTCACGTTACAGGAAAGAAATGACGGGAAGTTTGGATGAAGTTCAAGTCCTTGCCATTAAAACTGAAATTGAGCGTTTACGTCAACTCGAACAGCGCCGTGAAAGTATTTTAAAATCAATTGAAAGTCAGGGAAAATTAACTGAAGAATTAAAAGAACAAATTTTAGCTGCGGAAAATTTATCACGGCTGGAAGATCTTTATCTCCCCTACAAACCAAAGCGCAGAACCAAAGCTACGATCGCGAAAGAAAAAGGTTTAGAACCATTAGCGCTTTTAATATTAGAACAAAAAGCAAATGATATTTTGTCACAAGCATCTGCCTTCGTCAACAAAGAAAAAGAAGTGGAAACACCTGAAGATGCTTTACAAGGCGCACGCGATATCATTGCTGAAATTATGAGCGAAAAAGCCAACGTGCGCGAAAGTTTACGTCAGCTTTTTAAAACAAGCGCCACAATCAAAAGTAAAGTCATAAAAGGTAAAGAAGAAGCTGCCGAAAAATTTGAGGATTATTTTGAGTGGGAAGAAAAATTATCAAGCTGTCCTTCCCACCGAATGCTCGCAATGCGCCGCGGTGAAAAAGAAGATTTTTTAATTTTAGATATTACTGTTGATGTTGAAAGTGCTCAGGATATTTTAAAAAAACATTTTGTAAAGACTCGCGGACAATGCGCCGAGCAAATAAATTTAGCCATTGAAGATGGTTACAAACGTTTATTGTCACCAAGCATTGAAGCGGAGATCCGTTTATTTACCAAACAACTTGCCGACGAAAAAGCAATTCAGGTTTTTGCAGATAATTTGCGTGAGTTATTGTTAGCTCCTCCAATGGGACAAAAAAATATTTTAGGATTAGATCCCGGATTTAAATCAGGCTGCAAATTAGTTGCATTAAATGCACAAGGAAAATTATTGGAAGAAACTGTTATTTATCCTCATGAACCTCAGAAAAGAATTACAGAATCAGAAAATATTGTTTTAGCCTATTGCGCTAAACATAATATTGAAGCGATAGCAATTGGCAACGGAACCGCTTCCCGCGAGACAGAACAATTCATCAGAAACATTGATGTGCTTCCAAAAACTATTCCGGTTATTGTTGTGAGTGAAGCGGGCGCATCGGTTTATTCGGCGAGCGAAGTAGCGCGTGAAGAATTTCCTGATAAAGATCTGACGGTGCGCGGTGCTGTTTCTATTGGCAGAAGATTAGCAGATCCATTAGCAGAATTAGTAAAAGTAGATGCAAAATCAATTGGTGTTGGTCAGTACCAGCATGATGTTGATCAAACTGCGCTAAAAAATAAATTAGATGATGTGGTGATGAGTTGTGTAAATAGTGTTGGTGTAGAATTGAACACCGCCTCTAAACAATTACTCGCTTACGTTTCGGGTATTGGAGATACACTCGCGAAAAACATTGTAGATTACAGAAATGAAAACGGAGCTTTTAAGTCGCGAAAGGAATTATTAAAAGTTGCACGCATGGGTGATAAAGTTTTTGAACAGTGTTCGGGTTTTTTACGAATACGTGATGCTGTTCATCCTTTAGATAAAAGCGCTGTGCATCCTGAGAGTTATCATATCGTGGAAAAAATGGCGAAGGATCTGAATTGCGGTATTGAAGATCTGGTGAACGACAAAGAACTCCGCAAAAAAATTAAAGTAACCGATTACGTTACCGAAACAATTGGTCTGCCAACTTTAAAAGATATTTTATTTGAATTAGAAAAACCCGGACGCGATCCCCGCAAATCGTTTGAAGTATTTAGTTTTGATGAACACATTCACGAATTAAATGATCTGCGCGAAGGCATGCGCTTACCGGGTATCGTGACCAACGTAACAAATTTTGGTGCTTTTGTTGATGTTGGTGTTCATCAGGACGGATTAGTCCACATTTCCCAACTGAGCGATACATTTGTTGATGATCCGAATTTAATTGTAAAAGTCGGACAAAAAGTTTGGGTGAATGTTACAGAAGTTGATGTGAAAAGAAAACGCATTGCTTTATCGATGAAAGGCGAAGGAATGGTGAAAAGTCAGAAGTCAGAAGTTAGAAGCCAGCAAGCAAAAGAACCTGAATATGATCCGAATGATATGAAATCTGCGCTTAATGCTTTAAAAAGTAAATTTGGAAAATAAATGAACAAGGTGTGACAAATACAATGTCCGGCTTGCGAAGTCAATAATATTTTTATGGAAATAATTTACTGCATCAAGCTTTTAAAAACAAGTTAAACTATTAAAGACAGTTTCAGTATATTTAATTTGTTTCTCATCACCGGGCACGTAGGCAACAATAATTTTAATGGCGGTATTTCCCTTTAACATAGAATAATTTTCGAAAGCCCTGAGAGTTCCTTCTACAGTGTAAGTTCCTTTTCTTACAAAAACCCGAAAGCCGCGGATATTCATTGCAAAATTGATCGAATCGGGCTTATGCACTGTCATGTGACTTCCCATTTCTGTATTCACAATATAAGAAATATCTTTTTCTGAAATTTTAAAATTATCATCCATAACGAAACGCGCAATAGTTACGGAAAAACCTCCCTTTAAATCGGATTGGCAACATGACATGCTTTTTATGTAGTTCATCAAATAGGGCGGAATAATATTTACGTTAGTATCGGCAGGAGCAGGTAATACTACCTGTATTTCATCAGTAATATAATGCGTTTTCCATTTGGGTTCTTCAGTTAAATTGTCATTTGAATTATTTTGAAAAAGGAAATATATGACCACTATTATGATGGTTACGCCAAGTCCCAAGTATTTCCGTTTTTTTGAAGATTTTATGTTCTCCTCTTTCTCTATTTTCTTTTGCGATTCGTGCAGTTCATCTATCCTGTCGCGTTCTATTATCTCATCATATTTTTTTCTTTTTTCTGTATCAAGCAAAACATCAAAAGCCTCCCATAATTCCGGTTTGCGTTTTTTTAATTCTTCTTCGCTTAGATCAACACCCGGACTGAATTTTAATAATTCACTTTTGAATATATTAAATGCCTGTTCAATTTCTTCCTTGCTTGAATCCGGTGAGATCTTTAAGAGTTCGTAATAGTTTAACATAAACGCAACTAAGGTAAGGCTGTTTATTTAACAAACTTGAAGAAAAAGAAATTAAATTTTGTGAAAGAGAATGAACTTTATGTTTTGTGAAGTGTATTAAAAGGTTTCTCGCGAAGACACAGAAACGCAAAATATTTTTTACTGCTTCCTGCCAACTGCCTCTGCCTACTTCTTCCACTCCATCAGATCTTTCCCAATATCTTTCCTGTAATATTTTTTATCGAAAGTTATTTTTTCCGCGGTTTTAAAACTTTTGTTGACAGCTTCCTGAATGGAATTTCCAAAAGAAGTGACAGCAAATACACGTCCGCCAGAAGTTAAAACTTTATCACCATCCTGTTTTGTACCGGAATGAAAAATATGTGAGTCTGAATTATTCTCAATTCCGATTACGATTTTATTTTTTTCGTAATCTTCAGGATAACCACCCGAAACAACCACAACAGTTGTTGCAGTTTCGTTTACGACTTCAAAACTTTTTTTATCCAGGGTTTGGGTTGCGACGCCTTCCAGCAGATCTAAAAAATCACTTTTAATACGCGGTATCACGACTTCGGTTTCCGGATCACCCATTCGGCAATTGTATTCTATTACGGATGGTTCGCCGTTATCATTCATCAAACCTATAAAAATAAATCCGCGGTAATCAATGTTTTCTTTTCTTAATCCGTTAATAGTTGGGATGACTACTTTCTGTTCTACTTTTTTTATGAAGGCTTCATCCGCAAACGGCACCGGACTCACTGCTCCCATTCCTCCTGTATTTAATCCTGTATCTCCCTCACCAATTCGTTTATAATCTTTTGCTGCCGGTAATATTTTGTACGATTTTCCGTCTGTCAAAACAAAAACTGATAATTCAATACCATGTAAAAACTCCTCTATCACCACCGTTGAAGACGCATCTCCAAATTTTGCATCGAGCAGCATATTCTCTAATTCTTTTTTCGCTTCATTAATATCATTAATAATTAAAACACCTTTTCCCGCTGCTAGTCCGCTTGCTTTTAAAACAAATGGCGGTTTTAATGTTTCTAAAAATTTCTTTCCTTCAGCTACATTTGCCTTCGTAAAACTTTGATATGCCGCTGTCGGCACGCCATGTTTGATCATAAATTGTTTACTGAAATCTTTGCTGCCTTCTAATTGTGCGCCGTCTTTTTTAGGGCCAATAACGGGAATATCTTTCAATACCTCATCCTGCAAAAAATAATCGTGTATGCCTTTTACTAATGGATCTTCAGGACCAACCAACACCATATCAATTCCTTTTTCCCACACTAAAGTTTTTACAGCTTCGAAATCTGTTGCGCTGATATTTACATTCGTACCGCAATGTGCAGTGCCGGCGTTACCGGGAGCGATGTATAAATTTTCGAGTTTTTTACTTTGTGCTATTTTCCATGCAAATGCATGTTCTCTTCCGCCCGAGCCTAATATTAAAACGTTCATAAAATAATTTTTTGTTAAACCACTCCAATAAAAAAACTAAAGGGTTTAATGGCGGGCTAAATCTACAAAATATTAAATAAATTGATTTTGCCTCGGCATAAAAATAAAAAATCCCAAGCTTTTAGGATGGGACTTTGTAGAATTATTAATATCTTCTTCGGTGAAATGTTGCGTTGCCTCTGCCGCGTTTTTTAGCTCTTTCGCGGTTGATGCGTGCTTGCAATCCATCTTTATATTTTTTATTTTTCGTACGGTAACGTGTAAATAAATGATGCTGTTCGCGGTTTTGTTTTTTTCCGGGACGCGTTGGTTTGTAAACCCATCCGCCCGGTATTCTTCTTTTACCTGAAAACATTCTTGAAAATACATTCCCGCTCTTTTGTCCACCATGTGCGAAAGAACGTCCCTTGTTCCTGCCACCACCACCACGGTGCTGGTTTTTGTGTTCGCGCTTACGACCCTGCGCTAAAACAGGAGTAGTAATGCCAAAGGCACAAAGCAAGGTTAGTATGACAAGTAGTTTTTTCAAAACAGTTGCAAATACAATATTATTGAAATTATGTTACAATTTCCAGTATTTTTAGACGAAAAGCAAGCTTTTGGGGTTTAAATTTTAACATATAATTTTTAATAACCCCCTGTTTTAGCCTGTTTTTAACTATACTTATAGCCCAAAATACCAATGAAAACAGAGGCACTTTCAGTCGGAAAATTTTTATCAGAAAGCGAAAATAAGCTTGTAGTAGATGTGCGCTCGCCTGTAGAATTTGCAAAAGGACATATGCCTGGCGCCATAAATATTCCGCTTTTTGATGATATGGAACGTGCCGAAATTGGCACTTTATACAAGGCAAAAGGTAAAGAAGATGCTATCATGAGAGGTTTAGAAATTGTTTCGCCAAAACTCACCGAATACATAAAACAGACCAAAAACAAAACCCAAAATACAAGGGTAATGGTGTATTGTTTCAGAGGTGGAATGCGAAGTAATTCGTTCGGTTGGCTTTTAAATACTGCAGGTTTACAATGTCAGATCTTAGAGGGTGGTTATAAGGCTTACCGCAACTTTGTTTTAAAAAAATTTGAACAACCTTATAAATTGATGCTTTTGGGAGGCGCAACAGGCTCAGGGAAAACTGAAATTTTAAAAAATTTAAAAGATCAAGTCCCTTTTTTAGATCTCGAGGGTCTTGCTCATCACAGAGGTTCTGCTTTTGGAGGCATCGGTCAGCCCGCGCAATTACCACAGCAGTTATTTGAAAACAATTTATATAATGATCTGAAGTTAATTGATGCGTCAAAACCTTTTTTAATTGAAGATGAATCAATGTCGATCGGCTACAACAAGATCCCCTATCCTTTTTGGCTGCAAATGAAGAAAGCGCCCATCATAAAAATAATGGTGCCATTTGATCTGCGTGTTATCCGTTTGGTAAATGAATATGGGAAAGAAGATGTAGAGAAATTAAAACAAAGCGTAAAAAATATTTCACAACAATTGGGTCCTAACAATGCCAAAGATTGTTTGCAGTGGCTGGATGAAGGAAAGTTGGCCGATGTTGCGGCCATGACTTTAAAATATTATGACAGAGCTTATGAATACAATCATACCTCGAAAAACAAAACAACAATTATCCCGGTTGAAACTGATACTGCAGATCCGGTTATAAATGCTGGGAAAGTAAAACGTATTTTTGAAGAATATGTCGTGCTGCACGGGTAATCAAATATCTCTACTGAAAAAAGTATGATCTCAAATATAAGAATGTTAATAAGGAAAAGACCGATGCAGTATGGAAAACATTAAGCTCACACAATATAGTAAAGCATCGGGTTGCGGTTGTAAAATTGCGCCTGCTGTATTACAAGAAATTTTAAAAACAGATTACAATTTTGTTTGCAAAGAATTATTGGTTGGAAATAAAACCAATGATGATGCTGCTGTTTATGATCTGGGTAATGAACAATGCTTAATTAGCACAACCGATTTTTTTATGCCGGTTGTGAATTCGCCTTTTGATTTTGGAAGAGTAGCTGCAACAAATGCAATTAGTGATGTTTACGCGATGGGCGGAAAACCAATTATGGCCATTGCAATTTTAGGATGGCCCACCGAAAAATTAGGAACACAAAGTGCAAAAGAAGTTTTAGAAGGCGCACGTAAAATTTGCGCTGAAGCAGGAATTCCATTGGCGGGCGGACACAGCATTGAAAGCACTGAACCTATTTTTGGTTTAGCGGTGAATGGAATTGTAGAGAAGAAAAATTTAAAACAGAACAATACTTTAAATGAAGGCGATAACATTTACCTTACAAAATCGTTGGGCACGGGCATTTACAGTACAGCTTTAAAACGCGACGTGTTGAAAGAAGAAGATTATTCTGTATTAATAAATTCAATGTGCGAATTAAATAGTTTAGGTTTTGAGTTAGGAAAATTACCTTATGTAAGCGCTATTACCGATGTAACCGGTTTTGGCTTTTTAGGACACTTACTGGAAATGATCGGTGAAAAAAATGTAACCGCCGTAATTGAAAAAAATAAAATAAAAACATTTGAGAATTTAAATTTTTACACATCACAATTTATTTTTCCGGATAATACTACCCGTAATTTTAATGCTTATGAAAAAGAAGCAAGTGGTATGGTCGATCTGGATTTTATGAAATATTGTGATCCGCAAACATCAGGCGGTTTATTATTTACAGTTAATTCCGCGAATGAAAATGAATTTGAAAAATGGCTGAAAGAAAAAAATTATTCAGCTTTTAAAGTCGGGAAAGTGGAAGCGCATAAAGAGAAAAAAGTTCATTTCATATGATCTACGAATACTAATCTTTACGAATATACGAATCGTTAGGTGTTATTTCGTAATGCTTAAGCATACAGATTCGTAAATTCGTACCAATTCGTTATTCGTAGATTTATTCATCATCGGCTCTCTCGATCACCAAACTCTTGCACACATAATGGTTCACGGCATCCCTGAAAGTTTTTTTGTGAGAGGGTTTCATGCCAAATAACGAGATCCTTTCTACATCATCATCATTATAAATAATTTTAAATCCTTTACCGTCCACTTCACTCACACTTTTTATGTCAATAAAATACCAATCTTTATTACTGAGTATTGAACGCTTCATTTCAAATTTATCCTCGTAAATAATAGCATAGGGATTTAACATTAACCACAAGGTCAGGAAAAAAGAAAACACAAAAGGGATGCCATAAATAATTGTTAGCTGACTAACCACTTTATAATTAACATAAGCCATATATCCGAAAAAGGCGGTAATTGTTAAAAATACGAGGGTAAATACCCAATTTCTCTCGAAATACTGTAATGGAATGTCTTCTTTTGTCTTTCTCACATTACAAAGTTAAAAATTATAATTCTTTAACGGGGTACTTCGGGTTTCTTTTTTTATACTTGCTTGCCCGATTAGCAACTATTTACATTAAATAATTAATGAGTCTGTTGCTTTTATGGAGTTTTTTTGATATTTATGTAACTTGTTTGTCATTTAAGCGTAATAAATAGTATAAAAGCCCTAGAATCCTGAATTGATGCGGACTTTGAGACATATAACATTTTTAACCTTAAGCGTCTTTTTAACGTTTTCGGTAAAGTCACAATCAGAAATGATTGACGACCCCATTGCTGCTATGCTCGATAGTTTAGCTAATCAGAAAGTTTTAGAAGTCACATTCGCTAAACCTGCATTTCCGAAAAACAATAAATATCATTTTGAAGCCGATAGTGTACCTCGTTATGATGATTATACATTTGAAGCGCGCCTTGCAAAATTAGATGCGGTTTCTCCATTCGATTTGGTTTACAATTCACACGTAAGAGGATTTATTGATCTATATACTGTTCGCCGCCGTTCATTAGTAAGCAGGATGATGGGCTTATCACAATTATATTATCCGATGTTCGAGGAAATCCTCGACCGTTATAATATTCCACTCGAGTTAAAACATTTGGCGGTAATTGAATCTGCATTGAATCCAACTGCGCGTTCAAGAGCAGGCGCGCAAGGCTTGTGGCAATTCATGTATCCTACCGGTAAATTGTATGGCTTAAGTGTTTCATCTTACATTGATGAACGCAGCGATCCTTATAAAGCAACTGTCGCGGCAGCAGAATATTTAAAATCACTTTACACTATCTTTAATGATTGGCAAATGGTATTAGCCGCTTATAACGCCGGACCGGGAACCATCAGCAAAGCGATCCGTAGAAGCGGCGGTAAAAAAACCTATTGGGAGATCCGTCCGTTCTTGCCAAAAGAAACTCAAGGTTATGTGCCCGCATTTATTGCAGCAAATTACGTGATGAATTATACAGCAGAACATAATATTTATGCTGATGTTCCCCGCAAAACTTATTTTGAAGTCGATACAGTGGTTATAAAAGAACCAATGAGTTTTTCTCAGGTTGGTGCAGCGCTGGATGTTAGTGTTGATGAAATAAAATATTTTAATCCGCAATACCGTAAGGATATTATTCCTCCCGGCGGAAATGCTTTGTGTTTGCATAAAGATAAGATCGGAACTTTCTTAACTCACGAAACAGAAATTTACGCTGCTATTAAAGCACAGAATAATGAGAATGCCGGCTTGGCAAACACCTCTACAAAAGAAGTTGCTTTAACACATGTGGTAAAAAAAGGACAGCGACTAAGCGACATCGCACGTAAGTATGGTGTTACTGTTTCCGATCTAAAAACCTGGAATTATATTGGCAGAAGAGGTTTAAAGCCGGGGAAAAAATTAACCGTATATGTAACAAAACCTGCTGAAGGAAAACCTGAGAACTTAGAAACTAAAGCAGGCGAAACACAATTAGCAAATAACACTGATACAACTGATAATAAAAAATTAGCTGAGAATGTTGCGCCTAAGAAACCGGTTGCAAAACCAAAACCTGTCGCTGCTAGCGGAACCGAAACATATCACACCATTAAAAGCGGCGAAAGCTTGTACATGGTTTCAATAAAATACAAAGTGCCTTTAGATCAGATCTTACAACTAAATAGCCTTAGCAAAAATTCCACGCTTAGCATAGGGCAAAAAATTAAATTGAGATAGTTACTTAAAAGATAAAAAAGATTGAAGAGATATCCCTTTCATCTTTTTGGTCCCTTGATTCCCTTTAGTTTCTTTTACTTTTTCCTCTTTATCAGATCAATTATTAATTCGGGAGGCCGTCCGATAACAGCTTTGTAACCATCAATTACAATTGGGCGTTCAATTAATTCGGGATGTTCAATTAAAATCTGGATCCATTCTTCATCTTCAAATTTTTTCTTCAAAAATTTTTTAATGAACAAAGGTTCTTTTTTGCGCACGATATCAATTGGTTTGCATCCAAGTTTTGCAAGCAGTTCTCTTAATTCTTTTTTAGCGGGAGGTTTCTTTAAATACTCACGTATGGTAAACTCACATTTATTCTTATTTAAGATCTGTACCGCTTCACGGCACTTTGAACACATGGGATTGTAATAGATAATCATAGTGGCACTCAGCAGTTTACATTTTATTTGGTTTTTCTCTTAAACCTTTTGTACTTTTATTAATCAAATCAAAAACTATATATTATTATGAAAGCGAAAATACTATTTATTAGTGCAATTGCTGTGACTATTTGTCTAAGCTCTTGTAAAAAAGAAGCTGGTCCGGCGGGAGCTACTGGCGCTAACGGATCTAACGGAGCCACTGGTCCAAGCGGCCCAGTTTTAACCGGTAACCTAAAAGGGTATATTAATCATTATGATTTGTCGGGTTCAAAAATTGCAACAGGTTTACTTGGTGATTCTGTAAGCATAGATGGCACAACAACTGTTTCGGTAACTGATGCAACAGGTATGTTTACGTTTAACGGGCTTACCACGGGTGTTTACAATCTTACCGTAAAACGTGCCGGATATGGAATCAATAAAATTCAGAGTGTACAATTTACAGGTGGTGGCGACACCTACCGTAACGCCAACATTTCGAAAATGCCGACTACTAATGTTAGTACCTTTATGGCATATGATACAACTATTACTGTAAGCACTATTCCTATAAACTACGTAAGAGTGCGCGGCACAATCCCAGCAGTTCCTTATGTACAAAGTATAATTGTTTTTGTGGGGAATCCGGGCAGTACTACTTGTAATTCTTCAAGTGCATATCAAAGCTCGTTTTATGTTATAAATATTGGAGCTAATGCCACGACCTATTCAAGAAACATTCCAACATCAGATCTATATGATCTTGGATACGTGAGCGGTAATACAGTTTATGGAGCAGCATATACAATTGGCGGAAACACCAACGCTTCCAGTTATTCTGATCTCACAAATAACAGAACAATTTTCACTGCACTTGGTACAGCACCTTTGTATGCCAGCGCAATGGTGCAATAATATAAACTTATTAAAATCAAAAAAGTCCGTTTTTTAAAAAACGGACTTTTTTTATGGCGTTATGTAATTGGATGGTGTGGAAAAGACCAAAGAGACTTAAGTCTCTTTTAAGCTTTTTTAGCCGTACTCATTAAGTACGCCTTTATTAATTCATCGAGGTCGCCGTCTAATACACCTTCTGCATCGGTAATTTTTAATTCGGTACGTACATCGTTTACCATTTTGTAAGGATGTAAAACATAAGAACGGATCTGCGATCCCCACTCTATTTTCATTTTACCATCTTCGATCGCGGCCCTCGACTCGTTGCGTTTGCGCATTTCCAATTCGTACAATTGCGATTTCAACATTTGCATAGCGCGTTCACGGTTTCCTAATTGCGAGCGTTCCACCTGACAAACAACAACAATTCCTGTTGGTTTATGCAAGAGTTGAACTTTTGTTTCAACTTTATTTACGTTTTGTCCGCCAGCCCCACCGCTTCTTGCGGTACTCATTTCAATATCGTTAGGATGAATATTTATTTCTATGGTATCATCAACAATCGGATAAACATATACTGAAGCAAATGATGTATGTCGTTTTGCATTGGCATCAAAAGGACTGATCCTAACCAAACGATGAACACCATTTTCACCTTTCAAATATCCGTAAGCGTAATCGCCTTCTATTTGTAAGGAGACAGATTTTATTCCTGCCATATCACCGGCATTGTGATCGAGTTCGGAAACTTTAAAACCATGTTTATCAGCCCACATAATGTACATGCGCATGAGCATGCTGGCCCAATCGCAGCTTTCTGTTCCGCCTGCTCCTGCATTAATTTGCAAAATGCAGCTTAAAGGATCTTCCTCATCGCGCATCATGTTTTTAAATTCAATTTCTTCGAGTTGTTTAAAAGCAATATTAAATTGCACTTGCGTTTCCTCGTCGGTAGCATCGCCTGCCTTAAAAAAATCATAGAGCGTATTCGTATCATCAACCGCTGTGGTTAATGTATCATACGAATTCGTCCAGCTTTTTTTAAGCTTGGTAATTTTTAAAATTTGTTCTGCTTTTTTCGGATCGTTCCAGAAGTTGGGGTCTCCCGCTTTTTCTTCCAGTTCTTCTATCTCGTGTTTCTTTCTATCATAGTCAAAGAAACCCCCTTAAGGCCTTATGGCGATCGTTTAGATCTTTCAATTGGTCGGTTGTAAACATGCAGCAAATGTACTAAGTTTTTTTAAATGGAGTGTAAAAAATCGCGTAAGCAATTATCATAATAAAACCAAAAGAAGGCAAGCCTATTATAAAAGCAATGAATAAATGCTGGAGAACTCCTAATAACAAAAACCATTTTTTAATTTTTTGTACCCAAACTAATACCGGAAAAAACAATTGATATCCGATAACCAAAAAATTTAACTCTTTACCAAATGCACCATCGCTATTGTATAAAAACGGTAAACTGTAATCGTGTACCTTAAATATATCATTCACCGCAGTACCGTTCATCCAGTCAATATCCAACAATTTTGCATAACCGGCTAAAAAATAAACAAGACAAACTTGCATCCGCAAAGCTATAATACCCAAATTATGTAAAGCAGTATCAAGCGATGAATATAATGGATTTTGTTTTTGTTCGTTATTAGAGAGAAAAATACAGAAGAACAAAAGATGTTGAAAAAGATAATCGCCGCCTGATAAAGCGCAATACACATGGTTATTTATGTTAACTATCCCAAACCATAAAATAAAAAATGCTATTCGTAAATTCTTTCCCGAAAACAAAACATACAATGCAGTGAGGAATGTCGAACTTAAAAAAGCAATTGACAAAAATAAAGAATGTGATTTAAATAAAATAAAAGCAGGCCATTGCCAAATTGGTAATACTCTTTCATTCTTATAAATGATAGATTGAGCAGAAAAGAGTAAATTGTAATCGCAAAACCAATAAATGCTTTTATAGATTACAAACAGAGCCAACAATTTTCTTAGCCATTTACCCTCTTCCACATTTCTGTAGTCATCAAATAAATATGTAATTACTTTATTCAGCTGCTTAATTTAAGCCGAAGGCTTCCCTACGGGATAATAATGTGAATGATACCTGTCACCATATGAATCACCGGTCCGGATAATTATTTCAAGATTTTCAGGAGCACTTCCATTTTTTAATTTCAAATATTGCACGATCATTTTTTCAAGAACATCATAATTAGTGTTGCCGCCTTTATAGATCTCTGCATTGTTTTCGTTTTTTACGGAAGAAGCATAATAACGAACCGCGCTTGAAAAAGACAAGGCAAGATTCTCATAACCACCTAAACGATTCCGCTGATGTGCTAAAACGATCTCACTGAACATATCATGCCATTCACTTCCATCGTATTTTACATAAATATTGAAATTTTGTTTTGGAACGGGTACGAACATACTCCACGATTGGTGGAAGTACGGGTAAACATAAGGATAAACATAACTTTTTAATTTATTCTCTTCTTTAGTGGGGAAAGCATAAGCTAAAACAGCCAAAAAATGACCAATTAAATAAACCGATAATACGGCTGCAATAATTATTTTATGTTTATATTTAATGCTCTAAATTAATCTAAAATTGTATGATAAAAAATGTCTTTTCCTTTGTTTTAGTTTTCTTCTTATCACTAAATTTATTTTCCCAAAATAAATTATTAACCATACAGGACGCCGTTGCAAAAGGCCGCACGTTCTTAGCCCCAAAACGACTTCAAAACCTTAGTTTTATTAAAGGAAACGATAAGTTTTCTTACGTTGATGATAACATTGTAAAGGTTGGAGATAATGCCACAGGAAAAACAATTGACTTTGTGAGTATGACTGAAATAAATAAAATTTTAAAAGCCGAAAAACGTGATTCACTTAAACAAATTATAATTTTAGAATGGAAGAACGAAAAACAATTTTATTTTTTAAGCGGTATTGTTGAATTAATTTACGACGGAAATACAAAAAAAGTACTGGATGATGACCGCAAACAAAATGATAAAACTTTAAACTCATACGATGAGTTGAATAATGACACTTACGCTTTTACTAAAGAAGATAATAATTTATATATCAGTCGAAAAGGAGTCGAAACGCAAATTACTAAGGATGGTTCTTATACTTTGGTTTACGGAAAAACTGTTCACCGTGAAGAGTTTGGAATTGACAAAGGAACATTCTGGAGCCCGGGCGGAAATTTTTTAGCCTTTTACCGAATGGATCAAAGCGATGTGACGGATTACCCGATCATTGATTGGACAAAATATCCTGCTGAAAATAAAAACATAAAATATCCAATGGCGGGAAATAAAAGTCATTATGTTACTTTAGGTATTTACGATATGAAAACCGGCAAAACATGGTATGTAAAAACAGAAGGCGACAGAGAACAATATTTAACCAATATACAATGGAGCCCAACCGAAAAACACATTTATATTGCAGTTTTAAACCGCGGACAAAACGATATGAAATTAAATGAGTACGATGTTGCGGCAGGAAATTTTGTGCGGACAGTTTTTGAAGAGAAAGATGAAAAATATACTGAGCCGCTTCATCCGGTATTTTTTGTAAAAAACGAAAAACAATTTATTTGGTTAAGCAGGAGAGATGGATACAACCATGCTTATTTATATAATATTGATGGCACACTCATTAAACAATTGACAAAAGGTAAATGGGAAATAAAAACTGCTGACGGTTTTGATGAAAGTTATTCGCGTTTTTTCTTTCATGCTAATGAACAAAGTTCGGTTAACCAGGATTTTTACTCTGTAAATATTAAAGGCGGCGAGATGACACGTTTAACAACAGGAAACGGTTTTCATACTGCAACGATGGATAAAAAAGGAAATTATGTTATGGATAATTTTTCTTCATGTTATGTACCGAGAGAATATTTTATCATTAATACTAAAAACAAAAAATCAGTTTCCATATTCAAAGCAGAAAATCCTATTAAAGATTACAAATTGGGCAGATGGAGTTTATTCACCATTCAAAACACAGAAGGCACTGACTTATATTGCAGAATATTTAAACCGGTTGATTTTGACAGCACCAAAAAATATCCAGTAATTGTTTATTTATATAACGGTCCGCATTCACAAATGGTAACTAACACTTGGTTAGCAGGAGGAGAATTGTGGTATGAATACATGGCGCAAAAAGGATTTATTATTTTTACTGTCGACGGCAGAGGAACTTCGTGGCGCGGAAAAGATTTTGAACAATCAACTTTCCGCCAGCTTGGAACAAAAGAAATGGAAGACCAATTAAAAGGAGTTGATTATTTAAAATCGCTTCCTTACGTTGATGGAAACAGACTCGGTGTTTTTGGCTGGAGCTTTGGCGGATTCATGAGCACAAGTTTAATGACGAGAAGTCCGGGAGTTTATAAAGTTGGCGTTGCAGGCGGACCGGTTATTGATTGGAATTATTACGAGATCATGTACGGCGAGCGTTACATGGATACACCACAGGAAAATAAAGAAGGTTACGAAAAAAATAATTTATTGAATTACGTAGACAAATTGAAAGGGAAACTTTTAATGATTCACGGTACGCAGGACCCTGTTGTTGTTTGGCAGCACAGTATGAAGTATTTGAAAAAAGCAACTGATAAAGGAATTCAACTCGATTATTATGTTTATCCCGGGCACGAACATAATGTTTTGGGTAAAGATCGTCCTCACTTAATGGAAAAAATTTGCAATTACTTTATTGATAATTTGTGATGAAGTTATTGATTTGTTGGTTATTGGGTTATTAGTTGTAACTATTTGGAATTATAGAATTATATTGATATGAAAAAACATTTCTTAATATTGATCATTGGGACGATAATTTTTTCTTCTTTCCAAACTCTTCCTGTTGCGGGGAAAATAATGGAATTTTGCAAAAACAATATGGGTAAAAAGGTTGATCGTGGCGAATGCTGGGATCTGGCTTATGGCGCTTTAAATTCGGCAGGCGCTGATTGGTCGGCACCATTTAATTTTGGAGATAAAATCGATTACAAAAAAGAAGCTTTAAAACCTGCGGATATTTTACAATTTACCAACGTAAAATTTGTTTTTCCAAACCGCAGCATGAGTTTTCCGAAGCACACCGCAATTGTTTCTAAAGCAAACGGCGATAAAATTTTAGTTTACCAGCAAAACTTTAATAATAAACGTTTTGTTGATACGCTTACAATTGATCTGGCTAATATTAAAAACGGGAAAATTGATGCGTACCGGCCAAAAGGAAAACAAGCGCCGATGTAATTTTTTTATTCTTATTATTCGTGGCTTAGGGATGCGGAGGGTTTAGTTCTTTTGCCTTTTCGGCAAAAAACCGCAGCGAAGCGGAGCCTGCAGCAGCCCGACCGCCTTTTCGGCGGTAAGTCCCAAAAAATAATTAATTAAATTACGTGGCTTAACTTCATCATATTAGTACGCCCCTTTTCTTTCATTGGCATACTCGCAATATTAATTACAAGATCATCCGCTTTCACCAACTGTCTTGATTTCACAAACTGAATTAAATCAGAAATAGTTTGATCTGTACTTTCGTATTTATCGTAATAAAATCCTTGCACGCCCCATACTAAACTTAAAGTTGTAAGCAGAGATAAATTATCAGTAAAAATAAAAACATTTGCTTTCGGGCGGTGGCTCGCCAATTTAAATGCAGTGTAACCGCTATTGGTCATGCTAATAATTGCTTTTACTCCCGAATTATGTGCAAGCGAACAGGCATTAAAACAAATACTATCTGTAACATAGGTTATGGTTTTTATGGCGGGTAAATGTTCGCGGTAATAAATAATTTCGGTTGATTTTTCAACTTCTGTAATTATTTTGCGCATTATTTCAATCACCTTCACGGGATATTTTCCTACCGATGTTTCTGCGCTTAACATTACTGCATCAGCTCCATCCATTACAGCGTTGGCTACATCGTTAACTTCGGCACGGGTTGGAGTGTAACTTGTGATCATGCTCTCCATCATTTGTGTTGCGATGATAACAGGCTTAGAAGCTTGAATACATTTTTGCACCATCATTTTTTGCAGCATAGGCACTTGCTCCATTGGTAATTCAACACCAAGATCGCCGCGCGCTACCATTAAACCATCAGTGACATCAATAATATTATCGATCTCTTTTATGGCTTCGGGCTTTTCAATTTTTGCAATTACACGGGAACGTTTTCCTTTTTTGAAAATAATTTCTTTAAGATCAACTATATCTGTAACGGAACGCACAAAAGATAAACCGATCCAATCAAAATCATGTTCCAATGCAAAATCAAGATCTTTTAAATCTTTTGGCGTTAAACATGGTAACGAAATTTTTGTGTTGGGAAGATTAACACCTTTTTTAGAAGACAGATCACCGCCAATCATGATCGTGCATTTTACTTCATCAATACCATTAGTTGAAATTACTTTTAAATGCAATTTACCATCATCGATCAAAACAGTTTCACCTGCTTTCACATCGCGCGGAAATTGCGGATAGGTAATATAAATTTTGTTTTCGTCGCCTTCACATTCTTTGGTAGTGATAATTATTTCTTTGTCCTCAACAAGAGTAATCTTGTTATCTTTAATAATACCAATTCTTAATTTCGGTCCTTGCAGATCGGCTAAGATACCAACGTGGTAATTTAATTTTTTATTTAGGTCGCGAATATTTTTTACGATTTGTTCAACAGCAGAATAATCACCGTGCGAAAAATTGATGCGGCAAATATCGAGGCCTTGAATGAACATTAATTCCAAAACACCGATATCGGCAGTAGCCGGACCCATAGTGGCTACAATTTTGGTTTTATTAAAAAGTGAACTCATATATTGAGCACTAAAATAGCAAAAAGATTGCCACAATAATTTAACTTTGCATTATTAATTGGTGTTTTTTATGCCTTCGAAACAGGAAAAATTTGTTGATTTTAATAGTTTTCCGAACTGTTTTACGCTGTATTTTGAGAATATAAGCGCGGGTTTGCTTTTAAAGGGAAAATGGCATAAAGAATACTTTAAAAATGAAAATCCTATTGTTTTAGAGTTAGGTTGCGGCAAAGGCGAATACAGCGTTGGCCTTGCCAAAAATAATCCTGATAAAAATTACATTGGAGTTGATATAAAAGGTAACCGTATTTGGACAGGGGCAAAAGAAGCGCTGGACACAAAATTAAACAACGTAGCTTTTTTGCGGACACGAATTGATTTTATTGAACACTGTTTTGCAGAAAATGAAGTCAGCGAGATCTGGATCACTTTCCCGGATCCACAGCCGCAAAAAACAAGAACAAGAAAGCGTTTGACCAATATGATGTTTATTACGCGCTACCAAAAATTTCTGAAAAAAGAAGGCTTAGTGCATTTAAAAACTGATAGCACCAGTTTTTACGAATACACTTTAGGGGTTATTCAGGAAAATAATTCTACCTTGTTGTTCAATACGGATGATCTGTATGTGAATTGTCCGGCAGGAAGGGAAGAATTAACAAGCATAAAAACACATTACGAAAAATTATTTACCGATAAAGGCGAGAAAATAAAATATTGTTGTTTTAAAATAAATTAAAATGAGTCCGCTAAAAAAATTACCTCACAAAAAGCATTATTACAATGCACTGCTTAAAAGTATTTCGATTTCACTTACGATTCTGTTTGTTTCATTAGCAATTGGTGTTTGGGGATATTCACATTTTTTTCATTTTGGCTGGATCGATGGTTTATTGAACGCGAGTATGATCTTAGGCGGCATGGGACCGGTTGATCCTGCACCTGATGATAACGCGAAATTATTTGCATCATTTTATGCACTTTACAGCGGCGTTGCATTTTTAACCAGCTTTGCTATTTTATTTTCACCTGTTATGCATCGTTTTTTACACCGTTTTCATTTGGATATGGAAGAATAATTTTTTTGAATGCTTAACCCATTAGAAGATCATTTTTTAAAACACGGTGAACCACACCAAAGCTGCATGTTGTTTTTGCGGAAATGGTTAATAGCGCAAGGATTAGAAGAAAAATTTAAATACATGACCGCGATGTATTATTATAAAGACAAAGCATTTTGTTATTTAACTGTTTCAGGAAAAGATAAAAAGTTATATTTGGGATTTGTGAAAGGACATTTAATGAAGCATCCGAAATTAGAACAAGAAGGAAGAAAACAAATAAAAGTTTTATACCTAAACCCCGAAAAAGATCTGCCAATTAAAACCTTGAATGAGATTGTGAAAACCGGGAAGAAGTTGTACTAACAAGGTTTTGGCTAAAGCCAATCCGTTTCTAATTTGTTGCCACGACCTTAAGGTCGTGGCAATTGAAATAACTACAAATGGGCTTTAGCCCAATCATGATACTTACAAAAAATCTTAAAATTCAGCTCTTATTTCATTTTCCCTTACGAAATTTGTAACTTGCTTTAATTAATGGACGAGAAAGACAAAAATAAAAAAGAGAATAAGGTAAATGACCCCGGTGTTTCACATGGCGAAGGCAAAAACCGTATTGTCATTTTTAAATCTTTTGAGGAACAGGAAGAATATAATTCAAAAGTGGCTGCTGCACTGACTCCGCTTGAATGCTTGGAGCAGATGAGAAAATTAATTAATGTGGGCTATCGTTTAAACGGAATTGATATGGATAAACCACCAAGTCAACACTCAATAAAATTCTCATGAATATTTTAGACAGCTATACCTATTCCGTTTTGGAAGAACTTATTAAGCAAAAGGTTGAATTCATTGTTATTGGTGGATATGCAGTAAATTTTCATGGGTTTAGAAGACCAACCGGAGATATTGATTTGCTTATTAAACCCGACAATGGCGAAAATAAAACACGTTTAATAGCAGCGCTTCGTAATTTAGGAATTACAGAACCTGTTTTGGAACAATTAAACAAATTAGATTTTGAAAAAGCCCAGGCATTCAGAGACGGTGAAGAACCTTTTAGAATTGATTTTCTTACAAAAGTTTCAGGAGTGAAATTTAATGAAGCCTGGATAGAAAAACAATCTATTGAAGTAGATGGTCTAAACATTAATTTTCTTCACATCAAACATCTTATTGCAACAAAAATAACTACAGGCAGGACAAAGGACGCAGCTGATATTGAAGAATTGCAAAGAATTCAGAAGTATAAAAAGTAGCTAACCCTTACTTTCATTATCATTGCTGCCGTTAATATCTGTCATTTATTGCTTTTTCTATTTCAGAAATTATTTTATATTTGATATGTAAAACCAATGGTACTGATTTTTTAACGGAACTCTCTAAAAAGCTGTTGTCATGTCAAATCCGTTTACTGTTGAATTAGATACTTTTTTAAAGCAGATAGAAGTATTGCCTGTAATCAAACTGTACCGTCTTGATTCCATTCTTTCCGATCTGTCTAATCATATACTGACCGCTTAGGCAACTTCTCAAAAGCAATAAACTAATTATAATAAAACTTTCATAAATGAAATTCGGCCGTCTCGAAAATATAGATAATGTTGATTTCAGTTTCCCTGCCAGCCACCCAGGAACAGAGAAAATATTAGGTGGGGCAAAAAGTAAAACACTGAATGCATACGTTGGCGCACCGGTGTGGAATGACCCCGGCTTTCCCGGGAAAATATATCCTCCTAAAGCACGCGATAAGGATTTTGTAAAATACTATGGCAAACAGTTTAACTGCATTGAACTTAATGCCACGCATTACAGAATTCCGCAGGAAAACACCGTTAAACGTTGGGCAAATGCAGTTCCTGAAGGTTTTAAGTTCTGCCCGAAAATCCATCAAAGTATCAGCCACAGCAGTCATATCCATCAACGTGCCTCCGAAATAAATGCTTTTTATAATAGCGTTTCCTGTTTCGGAAATAAATTAGGCACATGTTTTTTACAGCTTCCACCCGGCTTCGAAGTTAAACACATTGAACCGCTTCTTGAATTTTTAGACCACTGCCCCATTCGTGATCTGGCGATTGAGCTTCGGCACGAAAGCTGGTTTACCGATACCGCCACCCTGAATTACTTGTGCAATTATTTATATAAAAATAATTTATCGCTCAACATTACCGATGTTGCCGGAAGAAGAGATGTATTACACCAGCGCTTAACCAATAAAACCGCTTTTATACGTTTTGTCGCCAATGATCTGCATCCAAGTGATTTCAAACGTATGGACGATTGGCTGGAACGCTTAAGTACTTGGATCCAGTCAGGACTGGAAAACCTGTATTTTTTTATACATACTCCCGACAAAAGTCTCGTTCCTGAGTTAGCCATTTATTTTATCAATCACCTGAATACAATCAACGGTATCGATGTAAAGCCTCCTGAGATCAGGAAAATTGAAACTGATAATAAATTGTTCTAACGGATAGTAAACACTGAAATCATGATAAAACGCACTCTCTATTTCGGCAACCCTGCTTACCTGCGATTAGAAGACAAGCAATTGCAGGTGGAAATAAAAACTGAAGAAGAAACAAAAATTTCAACTATACCGGTTGAGATCTGGGAATTATAGTGATCGATAATTCCCGGATCACACCGACAAGCGGATTACTCCAGGCGCTCCGGTGTTTATCAATAATTCAAAGATACAATTTGAAAGCAAATCACAACCAAAATTTAGAAATTTAAAAAAAAGAATCAGGATTTCCTCCCATTACTCATCGCCACCAAATTGGCAATGCGGTACAATAAACGTGCAGCCACGTTTTCATTCCAGTCGGTGTTTTTAGCTGGAGTTACTTCGTTAATATCGAAAGCAATTATTTGTTTTCCTGACTTTACGATTTTCTCTAGTAAAAATAAAACTTGTTCAGTTTCAAAACCTCCCGCTACAGGCGTGCCTGTGTTTGGACAAAGTTTAGGGTCCAAGCCATCAATATCAAAACTTAAATAAATTTTTTGTGGTAATTCGTTAATGATGCGATTACAAATTCTGTCCCACGAATCGCCATTGTACATCGTTTGTTTTATGTCGCGGTCGAAAAAAGTTTTTATTCTACCTTTAGAACCATTGATGATATCTAATTCTTCCTGACAATAATCCCTGATCCCAACCTGAACTAATTTTTCAACTTGTTTTATTTTTAATGCATTGTACATGATGGAAGCGTGCGAAAATTCAAATCCTTCGTAAGCAATTCGCAGATCAGCATGCGCATCAATTTGCAATACACAAAAATTTCCAAACTTTTCAGCTAAAGCTTGCATCATTCCCAATGGCGTGGAGTGATCGCCTCCAATTAGTCCGACAATTTTATTTTGCTTGAGAAAAAACTCAACGCGTTCCTTAACGGTTTTGTTCATCCACAAACAACCCTCCTGAATATCTTTTTTAGATTTTTGAAACGTTTTGTTCTTACTAATATCTTTTCCTGAAGCTAAAGCATTAATATAAGCCTCAGCTTTTTTTCGCAACAAATTACTCTTCGTACGGATGGCCTTATTTTCTTTATCCATGCCAATTCCTAACTGCCACGCATCTTTTACCAATGGATCATACAGATCAACCTGATAAGATGCTTCGTGAATTGCTTTTGGTCCGTTTGCCGTACCGCCGCCATAACTAACGGTCACTTCCCAGGGCACAGGGATTAAAACAGTTTCACATTCCTCTAACGTAAATGGCAAACCAAACATACCGGCACTTGTATCGCCAATACTGTTCTGATCAAAGTTTTTTATTTTATCTTTTTTACTCATATCTATTTTTGTCAGACGAAATACGGAACGCAGATGACGCTGATTTATATGATTAATTATGATTTATGTGTCTGTGAAAATCATAATCATCTGCGTCATCAGCGTTCTATCAAGGCGCTAATCTTTTAATGATCCATTTCCCTTTTTCATTTGAATAGGAAATTCTATCATGCAGTCTGCTTTTTCTTCCCTGCCAAAATTCGTAATACGTTGCAGTAATTTCAAAACCGCCCCAAAAATCAGGACGGGGAACATCTTTTCCTTCAAACTTTTTTCTGCAATTCTCTACGGCTTCTTCTAATTCATCTCTGTTTTTTAAAATACCGCTTTGGTTGGATGCCCATGCGCCTAATTGTGATTCGCGCGGACGGTTTTTAAAATAAGTATCGCTTTTTTCTTTATCTGCTTTTTTCACCGTTCCTTCTATACGGACCTGTCTTTCCAACTCAGGCCAAAAAAAAGTTAAACTAATGTTTGGATTTTGTAACATATCTTTTGCTTTGCGTGAATTGTAATTGGTATAGATCCAATACTGATCTTTCTCAAATTCACGAATGTAAACAATACGAGAGGCAGGTTTGCCTTCAGATGAAACTGTACATAAATTAACAGCCTGCACTTCGGGAACTTCAGATTTCACCGCTTGACCAAGCCATAATTCAAATTGCCCGGAAGGATCAGTTTTTACTTCGGAATCATTTAAAGTACCCTTTGTAAAATCTTCCCTTAGTTTTTTTATTTCGTCGCGCAATGAGCTCATAAAATGTTATTCAAATGTACAATTTATTCAGCATTCTTCCCACTTTACCACTAAAACACTAAGGTTCAAAATCCCACTAAACTTTATGAGTTATTTTTTGTGGGATTTAGTGTTTTTTGTCCCGATAGCTATCGGGATGGCGAAAATTGAATAGTTATTTTATTTAAATTAGCACTTTATGCAAGGCGATTTTTTAATAGCGCATCCCATGTTGCAAGACGGGTATTTTAAACGGGCTGTTATTTACCTTACCGAAGATAACGATGAAGGCTCACTTGGCTTTGTGCTTAATTTTAAAACAGATTACATGCTGCGCGATCTGTTCCCGCATATTAAAAATGGCAATTTCCCTGTCTATGAAGGCGGACCGGTATCCAAAAACCAATTGTATTACATTCACAATTTAGGAAACAATTTAAGCGAGAGCATACAAATAAAAGATGATCTGTGGTGGGGCGGTAATTTTTTTGATCTGGCACACATGATCGATCACGGAAAAGTAAAAACGCATAATGTAAGATTTTTTATGGGTTACGCGGGCTGGACAGCTGGACAATTAAAAGAAGAGCTCATTCAAAAAGCCTGGTTTAATAATGATGCTGAACCGGTTTTAGTTTTACAAGGCGACCACAAAACAATGTGGGGCGATGAGCTCGCGAAAATTAAAGAATCGTATAAAGTATTTTCAAATATAGGTTTTGATCCGAATTTGAATTAATGGGATGAAGTATAAATTTATATACTGTTTATGAAGAACAAAATTTAACTTCATCCCATGAGAAAATTAGTTTTTGTTTTTTTATTCTCTCTCATTTTGCATTTTCACAAACGTATTCTCTTAATAAAGTTACAGCAACTTACAGAAACGAAATTACTTTTGCAAAACACACCTTTTACGAAATTGGCTTTGATACTAAATATAAATTACCAGCCTGGACATTTTATTCTTTAACCAAAGAACATTTGCAATTAGCAAACCTCAAGAGAAAAGGTTCGTTTATAAAAGATCCGGAATTTAATTCAGCACAAGCAAGAAACGCGTTGCAAGAAAATGGCAATCTCTCCAAACGGTTTGTGCAGTTTACATTTAAAATAAAATCCGAGTAAATCTGTGTAATCTGAGGCAACCAAATTGTGTTCCATGAATAAGCCACAGATTTCGCGGATTAGCACAGATAAAAATTAATCTTTAAATTTGTTTAATGTATATTGATATCATAACTGTTTTACCTGAACTAATTAAAAGTCCGTTTGAGCATTCCATTTTAAAACGAGCTCACGAAAAAGGTTTGGTGGAAGTCAACTTAATTGATCTGCGTGATTATGGTATTGGCAAACACAAACAAGTAGATGATTACGCTTTTGGCGGAGGCGCAGGAATGGTGATGATGATCGAACCCATTGCAAATTGCATTAATGCATTAAAAGCAAAACGCACTTACGACGAAATTATTTACATGACGCCCGATGGTGAAACCTTGAATCAAAAAATTTGTAATCAATTATCTCTGCAAAAAAATTTAATGGTGTTGTGCGGACATTACAAAGGTGTTGACCAACGTTTGCGCGATCATTTCATTACCCGTGAAATTTCGGTTGGTGATTATGTTTTATCAGGTGGTGAAATTGCAGCAGCAGCCATGTGTGATGCTGTGATAAGATTAATTCCCGGCGTATTAAATGATGAAACTTCAGCCCTCACCGATTCTTTTCAGGATAATTTATTAGCGCCTCCTGTTTATACAAGACCAGCAGAATACAACGGATGGAATATTCCTGAAATTTTATTAAGCGGCCACGAAAAAAATATTGAGAAATGGCGTTACGAACAATCTTTGGAGCGCACTAAAACTAAACGACCAGATCTTTTGAAGTGATGATTCAAGAATCTATGATGGTATAAACAAGTTAGTACAATGAGCAAATCCATTTCGATAATATTCGGGGAACCAAAACACGGTTGGTTGCCGGTAGGCTTTCGCTACGATGACTTTAATATAGAATTCAGCGCTTCTGACGTTCTTAACAATCCAATGGAAGAACTCTATAACGCAATAAAAAATAAAACTGGTCAAGTAACTTGGTGGCTTGAACCTTTTACTTATTTCTTTTCATTTGATAATGCGGGTCAAGATTATATATTGACAATATCCGAAGCGGACGACATTGATGGTAAATAAAAAATTATTAATGGAGACTATAATTAAATAATCAAGCCTTTTAAAAAAACCTTTAATTGATCTTTGTTCGAAGACATATAAAGAAAAACATTGGCCATATCCTTTTGACAAAAGTAAATTAGAAAAAATAAAAGCGGACATATGAACGTTCCAAGGTTGGGTGAACACAAGTCCTCGAAACAATTAGTGAAAATTTTAACAATGAATGAAAAATAATTAGTTGAGAAATTCGTATCTTAGTAAGATGAAAAAAATATCTTTCGGTAGTTATATTATTCTGTCATTTATTTTTGTTTCCTGCGCCAAAAAACAAACCTGGAACTGCCAATGCCAAGTGTCTGGCTCCACCACCAATAGTTATACAACGACTATTACTAATGCTACTAAAAGTAATGCAAGTGATCTTTGTTATAAAGCTGCGGGTAGTAACATACCAGCCAGCAGTTACGCCTGCCAAGTAAGCTCTCCATAATATTTCCGTTAGCGTTCCCGATTTTTGTCGATATAGACAGATGAAGCTTCGTAAGCCCACCGAACGCAAGCCCCAAAACCGCTACCTCCTTCAATTCTGTTTCAAACTAATTTTCTCATCCCCATTCTTATAAGGCATGTAAGTAAAAATGAACTGGAACATTTCTTCAGTTGTTTGCATGCTTTCGTTGCCTTCACCTTGTTCTATTTGTCGCGGTGGATGAAAAGGATTAAAAGGATTTTTATCGGTATTATCATAAGTTCCGTAAACATGGATAACTGTACCCTTCGGGATTTTTACAGGATTATTGTAAGTGTAATAATATTGCCAGCGGAAATCCCACTTATTTATTTTCACTAACTTAATTGTATCCCCTTTCGGAGGCAAAGCATAAGCAATAAATTTTTTCCCAATTAAATGCATGTGCGGATTAACTGATAAAATTGAAATATCAGATTGAATGGTGACTTGTGTATGAAACGTTTTTATTTCATTTGCCGGAACAATCAACTCCGGTTCGATTTTAGAAATTCCAAAAGTCCCCATTTGCGTTTCGAATATGGGGCGTTTAGGCGGTGATCTCCGGAAAAAAATATTTAAATAACTGCTATCTAAACAATCTTCCTTACTCGGACCATAATGAATATTCTTAAAAAAGAAAACGCCATTCTTAGGCAATTTAAATCCGCCTATATCTTCGTTGTAAACAGGAGGATGATAACCCGGTAAATAATAAATCACATTTGGCAGCAACACAGGAAGTTCAGGTTTTTTGTCATCCGTATAAGTTAATCCCATTTTTTTATACGCATCTTTAAAATTATCATGCGCATCGGCCAAAGAATTTTCTCCCGAAAAATAGTCGAATTTTCTTTTTTCATCATAACTTAAAAGATGTCCGTTTACATGATGAATTAATTTACGTTGGTTGGGAACAAACTCAACATACTGCACAAATTTTTCCTCTGGTAATTCAAAAGGGTATTTCACCATTAAAAAAGCATCTGTTCCGTTCCCTTTTATTTGAACAGGTTTTTGAATTTTAATTACCAGATCAGGTTTTTCAAAAAA
>DATMPR010000108.1:0-4773 GCA_035567575.1 Bacteroidia bacterium | reverse complement strand
ATTCTAAAATTGCTCTGCATTTTGAACCGCAGAAAATTAAAATCACTTTTAGGATTTTTATTATGTGCCGAAAATTAAAATGATTGTATTTAAAAAGGAGGTTTATTTTGAAAATTGCTTTTTGGGGTGCAATTTTATTTTAAATACATCTTGTTATACGGAATCACTTATTTAAAGGTTCGGGATTTTCACATTTTTTCATTTTTCTGGTTTTATCAATGTTTAAACCGCATTTATTATCCGGTTATGCTTGGACAATTCTTAATCTACCCTCGTAAAAGCGTTGGTCTTTATTGGAGAATACATTAATATTGTCTCATCTTTCGAGGACTTTCGGTTAGGTTTGGGAGGTCTTGCAAGAACTTAAGCGAAACATTTTTCGCTCTCGTCGAATTTAAAACGGAATAATGTTTTGCTAACAATGGCTTAATAGTTTTTACCGAATAATTGGCTTAACTTTAGTAGAGTTAAATACTACCTAAAAAAATGAGCCTTACCGAATTTATAAAGATGAAAATGCTTGATAGGGCTGAAATAGTTGTGGATAAAGGTATCTTAGTAGATAGTTATTTGGATAAGGGCTTGGGTTTACAGATTTATTACTTCGGGGGTTTCTTTGTGGAGATTTCATTTGATAAATTGGATAAAATTATCGAGGCGATGCCTTTCATTAGCGGTTACAGGAAAGAAAATTATCCCGGACTCATATTGTCATAGTTTATTTTTAGCTTTTATTTTGTATTTTTAATGTGAAAATTAACTGTATGAAAAAGTTAGCCCAAATAACCAACGTGTATAACAATCACGAAGTTTACCTAATAGATGAAGACCAAAAAGACTTTTGTGCTTTCGTTAACAAGCTAAATGGTCAGCCTCCAACCCAAAATAAATTGGAAAAACTGGATAGGATGATTGAATACGCAATAGTAGAGCCTTATTCCACTACAAAACCTTTCATTGTCGCAACGACAACAGATATTCCTGCTTTAGACTTATAAGCGAGGTTTTTATGAAGGAAAAATTACAAGAGATATATGAAGGCTTAAAGGAACGTCTGAAAAGTCCTTTTATTTTAACCTTTATTTTGGTTTGGTCTATTCATCATTGGAGATTATTATTTCATCTCTTTACTTTTGATGATGATGCAAGCCAAAGCGAAAAGTATTTTTATATAAATTCTTATTTCACAGATCATAACTGGAACGATTTATTTTGGTGGCCTGTGTTCTATGCCACTTGTTCATTTATCGGGTATTTAATAGCTGCATTAGTATTTGAGAGTATAACAGAAATCTACGACCGCTGGGGCAGGACAGCGGTTCTTTATGCCTTTAATAGAAACAAGACAGTAAAAAGGGAGGAACTTGAGGCAACAAGAACTAAATTAAAAGAAGTTGAAAAATCCTATTTTGAATTGGACAAAATGTATTCTGAACTAGAAACGGAACTGCAAGAGATAGAAGGAGATTTGGATGAAGAAGTAAAAAACCATGACACCTTAAAACAAACTCACGAAAGAATTAGTTATGAATTACAAGAGCATAAAAATAAATTACTAAGAGAGGACGAATTTATTTATCATAAAACGCGGGAAGCATTGTTTCAAATGTTGTTATTTTATGGAACTGAGCAGAACGGTAAAAAGATTAAAATAAAAATTCAATCGCTATTTTTGGGGAAATGGTTTCGTACAGATTATAATGGTGATACTAGATTAGGTCAAAAGAATTCCGAACATGAATTGAATTTTAGTAGTGAAAATGTAACTGATATACGAAATGAATTTATTTTTAATGTAGTAGATGTTTTGAAAGTGGATGGAATGGGGATTTACCATTTAATCTATAAGAATAAAGCCGATTTAGTAATTAAGGAACTTTTGTTTAAGGTGACAAGTGAGCTATTTATCGGACGAATTATTGATGAGGCTAAAAATGATTCTCCAACATTTACATTAATTGAATATCGTAAAGTAATCCCAGAATTATAAAAGCCACTATTAAATGTAGTGGCTTTTAACCTATAAGAAAGGTCAGATACCCCGCCACCGGGCGGAGCATTATGAGGTAGATCAGGAACGAGTTTTAATGCCAAGTCTTAGCATCTTTTCCTGATGGAGTTTCTGTTTTTAAATGCGCTTTTTAATTGCACTTATTAAAGAATCAAAATCACCTTCAATCTTGCGGATCTCGGAAGGACTCATGTATAAGTCTAAATCGTATTTTGATTCAGCCAGGAATATGTTTTTGGCGTGATGCTTTTGTAATTTGTAATGAATGTAACTTTCAAAAGCTCTTGCAAAGATTTCAGCACGACGGGTATAATAACTTGTAAGACCGTATTTTTTCTTTGCTTTTAAAAACCGTTCAAAATAAGCGCTGTGTTTTTTATTGGACACTTGCCAAATGATTTTATCGAGCAGGCGAGCCATTAATCCCTGAAGTGAATTAGCTTTTAAAGTTTGCTTATTTGAATTAAGTTTTTGACTGCGCCCACCTGACAAAGCTTTGCCCGGCGCTTTCTCTAAAAATGTACCGCCGAAGAAATCGAGAGCGTGTCCGTATTCGTGTGCAAACGTACCAACACCGCCTGATTGCATTAATAATTTAGTTCTGTCAAATCTTTTTACGAGTGTAGAACCTTTTTTCGGACGTTTATAACGGGTTAAATTAATTGCGAATGTAGCGGGTTCAAAATGTCCCTTTGCCTTACCACGACCTCTTGCGCCAAAAGCAACCGTGATTTTACCACGCAAGGAAAGTTGCTTCGGATTAAACACTAATGCCTTGTGCAAATCAAATAACGAAATACCCAAGCCTGACATATAATTACTGCGGTCTTGTTGCGAGAGCCAGTTACCGAACTCAATACCTTTCAGATTATAATATTCTTTGATATAATCAATGTCTCCATAATCATAGGTACGGGGCATTTCGGGACCGGAACGGATCTGTTTATTATATGCATCAAAAACAACTTTCATTTTGCCTTGCCAAAACTGGTCGGCACGGCTTCCCTGATAAGGAACTTCTCCCTCATCTACCAACTTACCTAAATCACTTCCCGAATTTTTATCTTTCTTTGGAACGATTTTACCAAGCTGTTTCTTTTTTTCTTTTTCATAGAACTTATCTAAGTCATATTCGTTAACATTAATTTTAACGTGAGAGTCTGAATCGTATAAGAGTTTATTTAATTCTGCTATTTGCAATCCTTTATGAAGCTTTTGTCTGATGAATTCCAATTTTATTGCAGATTCAGAATCCTGAAGGTTAGAAAGCACAGCTTTGTTAACTCTTTCAATAAGGTCTTTAAAATCATCAACGGATTTCATTCCACGAAAACTTAAAAACTCTTCTATTAAATTATTTACTTCCGTTTTCATCTTTTTATTTTTTTATTGTTATTACTTATCAAAAAATTGTACCCTGCCCACAAACCCAAGCCTGTAAGTAGTATTCCTAAAAAACCTAATTCAGATTTGGTTGGTCTTTTTTTTTGGCTATTTCTTTTATGGTGTCCGCCGAGCGAATAATTAATTGCTGATACTTGATTCTGTTGTCCCCGTTCTTTTCAGATATGTATGGCGAATAGGCAATTTTCTTTGCGTATTCAAGCACATTGTTACTAACCTGCGCCGCTTGTTTGTAGTAGGTTGTAATGATGCGGGCGAAGTCTGAAAATCCGTCTTCAACCGTTTTGTAGCTTCTGAATTTCAAGCCCGATACTTTAGACACTCTAAAATCACCGTTCCAGTATTCATTTGGTTTTCCAAAAGCGGTCACACCAAAAAAATTGTTGTTCATTTTTGAAAGTAGTGAAGTACCCCAACCCGATTCAATCGAGGCTTGCGCCAATATGATTAGCGGATGTATGCCAAACTTCTTTCCGACCTTAACCGCAATCTGATAAAGGTTCGATACAAAATCAACCTGTTTGTTTCCAGTTGTGCTAGTACCGTTAATTTGCGTTGGCATAATTTCCGGTGCGCCCTGCAATCCCAACACTGTTGGAATCCGCAAGAAAAATTCTTGTCCCATTTTTCAAGTTTTTAGTTCAGGGTTATCCCTGATCGTTGCCATGTCCGCCGAAATCCAGCGTAACAATCCTTGAATGGTTTTTACTTTAATGTATTTTCTATCTCCTGCATCGAGTATCATTACAGGATAACCGAGTATCACATTTTTTGGGGCTGTGCCGGTCTTTTCAAATTTTTCATTGAATATGGTTGCCGTCCCGTTAGTAACAACTATTCTTTCTGAACTGATATTTTCTTCGGGTGCATCTTCCTCTCCTAAAATTCCTTCCAATACTTGTAATGGTATTTTACCTTGTTTCTCCCGTTTCTTTTTCTCGGCATCAGGTACTAATTCTATTTGGCTCTTGGCGACAAAATAATTTTGCTTGCCGTGTTTTAAAGTGAAGGTGTAAAATTCGATGTATAAAACTTTACCTGCTTCATCGTATTTAAACTTGCCAGTACTTACACCCAGTATCATTCCTTTAGGTACAGCCTTCTTTACAATGTTGCTGTCCCAAATTCTTAAATAGTGAATGTTCTTTGGTGAACTTCTTACATTGGCGGGTGCTGTTGTTATTACCCAGTTATTTGCAGGTACTTTATCGGGCTTTTTGTCGGCGTAATACCAAGAGCCTGTTTTACCTTTACTCACCAGTGATAAAAACTTTTGGTATTCTTCGGGCGATAATCCTGCCTGTAATTCTTCAAATAAATCTCCGCCGTCTGTTAGAGCCTTAAAATTATTTTTAACG
>DATMPR010000107.1:0-5230 GCA_035567575.1 Bacteroidia bacterium | reverse complement strand
AAGCATTCAGTTAATTTAGATAATATAGATCTGGAAGCAGCAAAGAAAAACGGTTTACTGGAAATTGCTCCGCTTGAAGATATGTACTTAAAACATGTTGAAGAAAATTTTGATATTGCTCTCATAAAAAGATCAGGATTAAAATTTGCTTACGACAGTATGTTTGGTGCCGGACAAAGAGTAATGAAACGTATGTTTCCGGATATTGTGCATTTGCATAACGATGAGAATCCGGGATTTCACGGACAAGCACCTGAGCCCATTCATAAAAATTTAATGGAGTTCAGTAATTTAATTAAGAAAGATGGAAAAATCAGTTGTGGTTTGTGTACTGATGGAGATGCTGATCGAATTGGATTGTATGATGGTAAGGGAAATTTTGTGGATTCACATCATATTATTTTATTATTGGTAAAATATTTAGTAGAAGAAAAAAAGTTTGGCGGGAAAATTGTTTGTGCATTTTCGGTAACACCGCGAATTAAAAAATTAGCGGCACATTATAATTTGCCTTTAGAAATTACTCAAATCGGTTTTAAATACATTGCTGGTTATATGATCACTGAAGATGTGTTGTTAGGAGGCGAAGAGAGTGGAGGAATTGCAATTAAAGGTCACATTCCGGAGCGCGATGGAATCTGGATGGGTTTAACCATTTGGGAATATATGGCAAAAAGCGGAAAAAGTTTGGAACAATTGATTGAAGATCTTTACAAACTCACCGGCCGATTTGTTTATGAGCGCAACGATTTACATTTAACTGAAGAAGTAAAACAAAAAGTAATTAAAGCCTGTAAGGAAGATAAATTTAAATCATTCGGTTCTTATAAAGTAGAGAAACTCGAAACTATCGATGGCTGGAAATATTATTTCGAGAACGACCAATGGATGATGATCCGAGCTAGTGGTACTGAGCCTGTTTTACGTGTGTATGCCGAGAGCGATACTTTGGAAAACACACATAAAATTTTAAAAGCTACGCAGGATACCCTATTGAATTAGGAAAAATAAAAATAATTTTGTAACTTTATTATTACATTAGCGTAATAAGTTGAATGAAAACGATCAAAACAAAAAAACGCAATCTTGCCATTCCGGGTGAGCCTATGAGTCAGGCTGAATTTGAAGCTTTAATTAAAGAAGCTGAAAATGGACATTTTTATACTGAAGGAGAGTTCAGAAAGAAATTTGACAAATGGAGAAAGCAATTAAAAAAGTAGTTCGTTCAGAATATTTTTACAAGGATATACAGAAAATTTATTTATACGGTGTCGAAACTTTTGGAGTTAGGGCAGCTGATGTTTTTTTCGAAGAAATTCTTAAGCAGATTAGTGAGTTAAGTTATTTATTTAATATCTATCCGGAGTGCCGTCATCTTAAAACAAAAACACAAATTTACCGTAATATTATTTTAGGTTCTTATTTAATAATTTATAGAATAACACCAAAACGAATTGAAGTTTTACGTGCGATTCATGGTAGCCAATCTCCGAAAGTTTTCAAGAAAATAAGACAGTTAAAATTAAAATAGATAAATTAATTCCAATCCGAATCAATACTTTTTGCGATCTCGTCACAAAGCCAGTAATTGCCTTGTGCGGTGAGATGAAGGTAATCGCTGTAATATTCAGGACATTTTGAATAATCAGAACAGATCACATCATAATCAACAAAAATAATTTTATCACGCAGTAATTGTTTTTTTAATTCTTCAGCTAAAGCCGCGCGGTATTCTTTTATGTTATCAATTCCACTATTGCTATTAAAGAAAGCGAAAATTTCATTTTTAATTCTGTTATGAAAATGAAGTTGCTCCTGTAACTGATTTACGCCGTAAGCCGGTAATTCTATGATAACAGGTTTAATATTATACTTCAAAAGTTCTTTAATGATCAGGCACATGTTTTTTGCATAATAGCTTTTGCCGTACTGACCAAAAGAATCGTTAACACCACAACATACGACACAATATTTCACCTGCTTATTTTTTATAAAGGCACTTGAAAATATATCTTGTGCACCTGCAAATAAATTGCGATAAACCTGTTTTGTAGTAGCCCCGCCTAATCCCGATGAAAAAATAGTTGCATTGCGTCCGATTGTTTTTAACGCCAATTGAAGTGTGCCATCAATATTACCTCCTGCTACCCAGCTGTCTCCTATTATGCCAATGGTTAAATTCCGGTCGTTTACGGGTTCTAAATTAACGCTATGAGTATTCTCAGTGGCAATAGAAAAACGGTTGTATAAATACAACATGGAAATAAGAATAGAACTTAAAAAAAAGATGAGATATATTATCTTCCTGTTCAATTGCGGGAGGCTTTATTGCAAATTTAAGATTAATAATCTTCATTACCTTGTTTATAAGTTATAATTCCGACTTTAATATTCGTCTTCCAATTAATTAATTTTAAGAGGTGAATGAGCCTGTATTAATATATTCCGTTAAAAGCAGTCCGAGGTTAAAATATATTTTAAATATTATTTTAAAAGATGTATTGGGTCTTGATTTTGTAATTACCCAAAATCCGGTGCAATTTGAACAGTCGGAGTCGGCTAAAATAAACTACTCACTGCAAAAATTTATTAAAGACGGGATCAAGGTTGTGCCTGTAAGTTTGTTATTTGAATATGGGATTAAAGATCACTTGATAGAAGTTCATAGCCATAAAGATTATGCCAAACTATTTTTCAAAACGCATGGTGATCTGCAATTTGATATTTTAGCGGCTTCATTTTGGCTGCTTACACG
The DNA here is from genome assembly GCA_035567575.1 of Bacteroidia bacterium. Taxonomy (GTDB): domain Bacteria; phylum Bacteroidota; class Bacteroidia; order B-17B0; family Aurantibacillaceae; genus JAHEYG01. The sequence goes on along the minus strand of DATMPR010000107.1, from coordinate 2,475 downwards.
TTATGAAGAATATTTGCCGTTTAAGCAGGATAAATATAATCGTTTTGACGTAAAAAACAGTTTGGCATTTCAATATGATTTTATAGAAGTGCCATTAGTGAATTTATGGATAGAACAATTTAAAAAACTGCTGATCATTAAATTTCCCGGTCTGAAATTTAAGCAGCATAAATTTTCTTATATATCAACCATTGATATTGATAATGCTTACAAATTCAAATACAAGGGTGTAATGCGGGAAGCAGGTGGTTATCTAAAAAGCATTGTCACACGTAATTTTCAAGAAATAAAAGAACGGACCGCTGTAATTTTAAATAAAAAACCCGATCCTTTTGATTCGTATGATTTTTTATTGGAGACACAAAGGAAAAATAATTTGAATGTTTTGTATTTTTTTTTGCTGGGTGATTATGGTGTAAATGATAAAAATCATCCGGCAAATAATAAAGATTTTAAAATTTTAATTAAGCACTTGGCTGATTATGCAAAAATCGGAATTCATCCGTCTTACAAATCAAACTACAACTTAAAGCAGTTAAAGATAGAAGTCAACCGTTTGGCAAACATAACGCATGCTGATGTGAAAAATAGCCGTCAGCATTTTGCAATTTTAAAATTCCCGGAAACTTATTTGGCATTATTGCAGGCAGGTATAACTGCTGATTACTCGATGGGTTATGGAAATTACAATGGATTCAGAGCTTCGTTTTGTATTCCGTATAATTGGTATGATCTGGACTCAGAACAAGAAACACCATTGATCATTCATCCGTTTTGCATTATTGAGACAACACTTCGGTTTACAAATAAAGCTACCGGCGAAACAGCAATGCAATTTGCAAAACCAATTATTGACGAAGTACAAAAATATAATGGTGAATTGGTAACGATCATCCATAACGATACCATGGGAAGCGTTAGCGAATGGAAAGGCTGGAAAGAAGTTTATGAAAATATTGTGAAAGAAGCTTTGAAAAAGTATTAAGTAGGCAGTTTAATTATAACTTTGAATCTTGAACTTTAAATTTTGAATCCACTTCCGAATACAGTATATAAAGAACAAATTGTTTATGAGGATAATCACATTATCATCATCAATAAACTTTCATCCGAGATTGTACAAGGGGATAAAACAGGTGATATGCCTTTATCCGAAAAATTAAAAAATTACATTAAAGAACGCGATGCAAAACCTGGAAATGTTTTTATGGGAGTAATACATCGCATCGACAGGCCTGTATCCGGTTTGGTTATTTTTGCTAAGACGAGCAAAGCTCTTTCACGTTTTAACGAATTGATCCGCAATAAGGATCTGCATAAAACCTATTGGGCCGTTGTAAAAAATAAACCACCCAAAACGGAAGATCATTTGATTCATTATCTTTTAAAGAATGAAAAGACAAATAAATCAAAAGTGTTTGAGAAAGAAGTAAAGGATAGTTTAAGATCAGAACTCGCTTACAAATTTTTAAAGTCGAGCGATAATTATCATTTGCTCGAAATAAAACTATTTACCGGGAGACATCATCAGATCCGCGCTCAATTATCTACGATTGGCAGCCCAATTAAAGGAGATCTGAAATATGGCTTTGACAGAAGTAATAAAGATGCTTCCATTCATTTACACGCGTATAGTTTAAACTTTATGCATCCTATAAAATTAGAGGAAGTTACTGTAAAGGCTGCACCTTTAACCGATGATCCGGTTTGGAATTACTTTAAATAAGTATCGATCGACTCGATCTCATCAACCGGAATGTATTGGGCTAAACTCATAGCCGCTTCTGTATTGGTAAATAAAGTCTCAGCACCCGGTATAAAAAGAATTGTATGTCTGAATTCAGAACTTACAATTGAACCGTATTTTTTCATCCCGTTCTTTAAAATAATTATCGCTTGTATCGTATTCATGGTATTGTCTTTAATATACCATACGCAAACTTAATGCCAAAGGTTAGGCAGGTTGTTATTGGATGATTAAGATTGGGTGAAGAATGAGTGAAACAAAAAACCCTATCGTTTCGGACAGGGCTTTTAAATTTTATAGTAGTCATGGTGAGCTTTTGCCGAACCATGATTAAGGATTAACCTAAATACTGTTGCAGTAATTTACTTCTTGAGCTATGGCGTAAACGGCGGATAGCTTTTTCTTTAATCTGGCGAACGCGTTCGCGTGTAAGATCAAATTTATCGCCAATTTCTTCAAGCGTTAAACCATGATTCATTCCGATACCGAAAAATAATTTAACCACATCACGTTCTCTTTCTGTTAAAGTAGAAAGCGCGCGGTCAATTTCTTTTGATAACGACTCCATAATTAAACCGTAATCGGCTTTTGGAGAATCGTGGTTAATTAATACATCCAATAAAGAGCTTTCTTCTCCGTTAGCAAAAGGCGCATCCATACTTACATGGCGACCGCTCACTTTCATTGTATCAGCAACTTTATCAATCGGCAGATCTAAAAGTTCAGCT
>DATMPR010000106.1:0-3616 GCA_035567575.1 Bacteroidia bacterium | reverse complement strand
TTGTATCCTGATAAAGTAACTTTTAAATATCCGAAAGCCGGAGAGGATAACTCAATTGTATCGGTTCATATTTATAATATTGAAAATAAGAAAACTGTTAATGCAGATATCGGAACTGAAAAAGACATTTACATTCCGCGTATTATTTGGACAAAAGATCCGAGTATTTTAAGTATCCAACGGATGAATCGTTTGCAAAATAAATTAGAATTAATGTTTGCTAATGCAGCAACGGGCAGCACAAAGGTAATTTTGACTGAAGAAGCAAAAACATATATTGATATCACAGATAACTTAACTTTTTTAGATAACAACAAAGGTTTTATCTGGAGCAGTGAGCAGGATGAATTTAATCATTTGTATCATTACGATTTTAGCGGGAAATTGGTAAACCAGATCACAAAAGGTAAATGGGATATCATCGATTTTAAAGGTTACGATCCGAAAACAAATTCATTGTATTATATATCAACCGAACGCGGCCCCATTAACCGCGATCTGTACACTGTAAAATTAACCGGTGAGGGTAAAAAATTATTATCGGGCGCTGAAGGCACAACTGATGCTGATTTTACTAATGGTTTAAAATATTATGTTAGCTCATACAGCAATGCAAATACACCGCCTGTTTATGAATTGCATACGGCAGACGGAAAATTAGTAAAGGTATTGGATGATAATAAAAACCTGAAGGAGAAAATGAAATCCTACAATTTATCTCAAAAAACTTTTTTCACGTTTAAAACTTCAGAAGGTGTTGAGTTAAATGGCTGGATGATGAAACCACAGAACTTTGATGCATCAAAAAAATATCCTGTGTATATGTTTGCATATAATGGTCCTGGTTCTAATGAGTGTAACAACGCCTGGGAAACTTACGATTATTGGTGGCATCAATTATTAAATCAGGAAGGATATATGGTAGTCTGTGTGGATGGAAGAGGAACTTATGGCCGTGGCCGCGAGTTTAAACATTGCACTTATTTGCAGTTAGGAAAATTGGAGACGATTGATCAGATCGAAGTTGCGAAATACCTTGGCGGTTTGCCTTACGTAGATAAAACCCGCATTGGTTTTCAAGGATGGAGTTACGGAGGTTACATGGCTTGTTTATTGATCAGTAAAGGAGCCGATTATTTTAAAGCTGCAATCGCGGTTGCTCCGGTTACAAACTGGAAATATTATGATAACATTTACACTGAGCGTTTTTTACGTAAGCCGGCCGATAACAAGAGCGGATATGAAGATAATTCTCCTGTTAATTTCGCTAAGCAAATAAAAGGTAAATTTTTATTGATACATGGCAGCGCTGATGATAACGTACATTATCAAAATAGTATGGAAATGGCAAAAGCTATGGTCATGTACAATATTCCTTTCGAATTTATGACTTATCCTAACAAAAACCATGGTATTTTCGGGGGTAATACACGACTTCACCTTTTTAACAAAATGTTCAATTTTGTAAAGCAGAATTTATAATTTATCTTGTTAGGGGAGTGCGTACTTGCAAAAGGCTATCTTTTTTAGTAAATTTGTTTTATGTCAACAAAAGAAATATTGCAAGGAATAAAACGATTACCGTTTCATGAAAGACTTATTCTTATTGAAAAAGCTTTAAAAACTCTTCATGAATCTGCCGATATTCAATTGGAAAAAGCAGCTAAGACTTTAATGACAGATTACAAAAAAGATAAAAATCTAACAGCTTTTACTGCGTTGGACTGTGAAAAATTTTATGAAACGCGGTGAAATTTGGCTAGTAAACCTTGATCCAACCATCGGGTCTGAAATAAGAAAAACAAGACCGGCGGTTATAGTTAATACCGATGCTTTGGGAAAGCTTCCATTGAAGGTTATTGTACCAATCACTGATTGGAAAAATCATTATTCAATTGCACAATGGATGGTAAAATTAATTCCAGCACCACAAAATGGTTTATCTAAAGTTTCTTCTGCTGATTGTTTTCAAGTTCGGTCGGTATCTGAAATTCGTTTGACAAGAAAATTAGGACATTTACAGCAAAATCAAATGGATGAAATAGTTCAGGGACTCTCAGCCATTTTACAAATAAGATAAGGATATTTTTTTGAAAAAGAACCTTGTCATATTTAGCGGAGCAGGCGTAAGCGCAGAGAGCGGACTCAAAACCTTCAGGGATACCGGAGGACTGTGGGAAGAATTCAGGATAGAAGATGTTGCCACACCCGAAGCCTGGATGAAAGACCAATCTTTAGTCACACAATTTTATAATTTACGGCGTAAACAGGTAATGGATGCGCAGCCAAATGACGCGCATAAAATACTCGCCCAGTTAGAGAGTAAATTCAATGTACAAATAATTACTCAAAATATTGATGATCTTCATGAGCGTGCGGGAAGCAAACATGTCTTGCATTTGCATGGCGAAATAATGAAGGTGAGAAGTACAGTTGATCCGAAATTGGTTTATCAGGCAAAACATTGGGAAGTAAAATTAGGTGACAATTGCGAAAAAGGCTCGCAGCTAAGACCACATATAGTTTGGTTTGGAGAAATGGTTCCTGAGATGGACCACGCCATTTTAATAGCTGAAAAAGCAGATATGTTTATCGTAATTGGAACTTCATTAAATGTTTATCCTGCAGCCGGCATTTTAAATTATGCGCCTGCCACAACTCCAAAGTGGTTAATTGATCCGGGGGATTTTAGTTTGGATTACGTTACTAATCTAAAGCACATAAAAAAAGTAGCTTCAGAAGGCATGAAGGAGTTTTATAAGGAGATCCTAAAATAATCAATTACTCAGGTTTTTTAAATATTCCAAGCGCTTCTAATTCCTCTAAGTATACGCGGCGACCGTTATATATAGCAGTAACAAACGCATCGGTTTGCCCAGCCTTAACAACTTTTTTATTGTGTTCGAATGCGTCGTTTAATTTTAAGAAGGCCCCTCCAATTGTTATCCTTGTAATACCATCTTCTAACAATAAATGTTCGATCTTTCCGCAATTTTTTAAATGATCCCATTTGTAATTCTTAGGGTATTTATAAGCTGCGACCTGCACCCTGAACTCTAACCCTGACGAAACGACCTCACCATACTGTTCTGCATATTTTTGCACTTTCGCCTGTATTGGTGTATTGGGAACAAAATTATCTTTTTTAGGAGCAACAGTTGGCGTTATAACCGCAATTGGTTTAGTTGTATCAGGCGCAGTATTATATTCAATATTGTATTCTTTTTCGGCATAATCTGTAATTGCAGACGCATCTATTTCTAAAGTTCTTGGCGGATAATCTTTATAAGTGTAAACTAATTTAAAAATGGCGCCTCCAGGTAAGGTCACTAAATAATTTCCGGTTGCGCTATTTGATTTTGATTCGGTAAATTTTTTATTGTTTCTTGATGTTACAGTTACTTCAATTTTTGCTTCAACAGGTTTGTTATCTAAAGTAATTTTACCTTTAACTAAATAAGCAGCCGGTTTTTTTCCTATATAACCCGGATCCACTAAGTAAATATCTTTTCCTCCATAGCCGCCTTTTTTCCCGCTCGCATAATATCCTGTTTTGCCATTTGCTGATAATACATAATAAATATCATCATCAGGTGTGTTAATAGGATAGCCAACG
>DATMPR010000105.1:0-7575 GCA_035567575.1 Bacteroidia bacterium | reverse complement strand
CTATTTTCATAAAATGATTTTAATAACTCAATATTTCCTAATGCGCTTCCAGCCAATTTGGTCCGGTGCCCATGCCAACTTCTACGGGTACTTTTAAGGGGATGGCATCGCGCATGTGTTTTTCAATGATGGGTTTTAGTTTTTCAAGTTCGGGTTTGTAAATATCAAAAACCAATTCATCATGCACTTGTAAAAGCATACGTGATTTAATATCCATGGTTTTAAATTCCTTGTCGATATTGATCATCGCAACTTTTATCATATCGGCCGCAGAGCCTTGTATAGGCGCGTTAATGGCATTACGCTCGGCAAAACTGCGCACGGTGGCGTTGGCGGAGGTAATGTCGCGCAGCCAACGTTTGCGGCCTAAAATAGTTTGTACATAACCGTTGTCGCGCGCGAAATTCACCATCTCATCCATGTATTTTTTAATGCCGGCGTATTCTTTAAAATAATTATCAATGAGTTGTTTTGCTTCGGTTCGCGAGATATTTAAATTTTCCGCTAAACCAAATGCACCTTGACCGTAAATAATTCCAAAGTTCACGCTCTTGGCTTTGTAACGCATTTCTTTTGTTACTTCACTTTCTGCAATGCTATATACTTTTGCAGCGGTGGCGGTATGAATATCTTTTCCGGCGTTAAACGCTTCGCACATGCCCGGGTCGCCGCTCATACTGGCAACAATACGTAATTCAATTTGCGAGTAATCGGCGCTTAATAAAACATGATCCTTATCGCGCGGAATAAAAGCTTTGCGTATTTGTCTGCCGCGCTCGGTGCGGATAGGAATGTTTTGTAAGTTAGGATTATCAGAACTTAATCGTCCGGTAACAGCAACAACCTGGTTGAAGGAGGTGTGCAGACGGTTAGTAATTTTACTTACCATATCAGGCAATGCATCCACGTAAGTGCTTTTTAATTTCACCAACTCTCGGTAATCCAAAATTTTCGCGACGATAGGATGTTTTCCCTCGAGTTTCGCTAAAATATCTTCGCTCGTGGCATATTGTCCGGTTTTTGTTTTTTTTGGATTCTCAACAATTTTCAAATATTCAAATAAAATTTCTCCCACTTGTTTTGGTGAGGAGATATTGAATTTTGTTCCTGCCAAAGCTTGAATCTCCGCATCAACTTTTGTAATGTCATCTGCTAATTGCTCCGAGAAATCCCTTAAATTTTGTACATCCAAATTAATCCCTTCGCGTTCCATGTCACCCAGCACTTTAATTAGCGGCACTTCGACTTCTGTAAATAATTTTTCAGTTTGTGTTTCTTTTAATTTGGGAACAAAAATATCTTTCAGCTGGTAAGTAACATCAGCATCTTCAGCGGCGTATTCTTTAATTTGTTCGGTAGGCACATCGCGCATGCTGCTTTGATTTTTGCCTTTTTTACCAATGAGCGTTTCGATGCTAACCGGAGAATAATTCAAATAAGTTTCCGATAACACATCCATGTTATGGCGCATGTCGGGTTGAATTAAAAAATGCGCGACCATCGTATCCCAGAATTTATTTTTAATGAACACATTGTAATTTTTCAACACCTGGTAATCGTATTTAATATTTTGTCCGATAAGAATTTTTTTCTCATCCTCAAAAATGGGGCGTAATTTTTCAATGATAGCCTGCGCTTTATCTTTTTCCGCAGGAATGGGAACATAATAAGCTTCACGCGATTTTACAGAGAAAGATAAACCAACAAGCTCAGCTTCTAATGTATCCAATCCTGTTGTTTCCGAATCATAACAATACTCGGTGTGTTTATTGAGAACGGAAATTAAGTCAGCAAGTTTTTTATCATCATTCACTAAAATGTAATTGTGCGTGGTGTCAGCGATCGTACTATAAACATGTTCTTCTCCTTCTGCACTTACAACGGGTGAAGTTCCGTTTTGATCATGAAAAAAAGTTGCGGTGCTGAACAGATCGGTTTGGTTACCATTTGATTTTGCTTTGTAAGTTGTTTCTGCTGCAACAACTTCAGTCGCTAATTTTTCTGTTTCGCCAATATCTTCTCCCAGTAAATTTTGTGCAATGCGGCGGAATTCTAGTTCTTTAAATAATTCTTTTAAAGCGTCTTTGTTTAAGTCTTTACGAATTAATCTTTCCGCTTCAAACTCAATTGGACAATCACAAATGATCGTCGCGAGCCATTTTGATTGAATGGCTTTATCCTGATTGTTCTCAACTTTTTCTTTTAGTTTGCCTTTTAATTTATCGGTGTTCTTGTATAAATTCTCGATGCTGCCGAACTCTTTTATTAATTTGATCGCAGTCACTTCACCAACGCCGGGAATGCCGGGAATATTATCCGCAGTATCTCCCATCAAACCTAAAATATCAATGAGTTCATTTACATTGCGGATATCCCATTTTTTGCAAACTTCGTCAACACCTAAAATTTCAGCGCCGTTACCTAAACGTGCAGGTTTGTAAATAAAAGTATTTGCATCCACCAGCTGACCGAAATCTTTATCAGGCGTCATCATGTAAGTGGTGTAACCTAAAGTTTCTGCTTTACGCGCAAGCGTTCCAATAACATCATCCGCTTCATAACCCGGTAAACCAATTGTTTGAATATTGAAACCATGCACGAGATCCATAATAAGCGGAATGCTTTTGCGGAGATCGTCGGGCATTTCTTCGCGGTGTGCTTTGTATGCTTCAAATTGCGTGTGACGTTCAGTTGGTTCTTCAGTATCAAACACAACAGCGATGTGCGTTGGTTTTTCTTTATTTAAAATTTCGAGAAGTGTATTGGTAAAACCAAAAATAGCAGATGTATTAAATCCTTTCGAATTAATGCGCGGGTTGCTGCTGAACGCAAAATACGCACGGTAAATGAGCGCGAAAGCATCCAGTAAAAATAATTTCTTGTCGGTGTCTTTTGTGATCATAATTCTGAATTAATTTTCTTTGTTCTTCTTCTTTGTGGTTAAGCTTAAACGCAAAGTTCGTTAAGTAAGCGTGAAGTTCGCAAAGGTTACACTTCGTTATTTTGTTTTTGCCCAGTCGTTGTATTGATTTACCAATTCAACAACTTTTTCAATTTCAAATTTTTTGCTGTCATCAGCATTGGCAAGAATGTCCGGATTGTCTTTCATTAATTCTCCTAATTGTTTTTTGAATTTGTTCTCTTTTAGTTTGGAATATTCGGCGTCTTCTTTTCTGGCAAGGTAATATTCTGTTTTTTGTGAGATCTCATTCATTTGCTGCATTTCGTACATCGTTTCAAATAACATAATGTGACCGCGCGACAAAACTTTATAAAACGTCGGCTCACCTTCGTATTTCGAAGCGATAAAATGTTTGTTATCGAAACCATAACCTTTTACTTTATCGGGCTTATAATTTTTTTGAACGCCGGAAGCATCTTTAAAAAATACTTTTGTGTAATTATCAAATTCTTTTTTGGGATTCATTTTTATTTCTCCTTTCAAAGTATCGCCGGTCATGTTGATCATGTAACCTTTTACAAAAGTTATTTGCGAAAAAGCGATGCAAAAAGAAAGCAACAGGGCAGTGGTCAGAATAATTTTTTTCATTGGTAAAATGGTTTTTAAAATGCCGTCATCCTGAATCAGTTTCGGAATCGGCTTATAAAGAAAATGAAATTATTCCGCCTTAAAAAGCGGTGTTAGTAAGTTATGAAGAAGTAGGTTCGCCTTTTTCATTAGGGCTTTGCTGATGCTGGGGTACTTAAAAAGACAAGGTTCTTGTATGTGAATCTGCTCTTCATAATAGGTTATTCTTCATTATAAATAACTTCGAGCAGGGTTTGACCAACTGCTTTTAGGGTAGATTTGTCAATGGTATTGATATCATCGGTAATTTGATGATGATGTTCAAAAAACTCATTAGTTAAGTAATTGTAATGTAATATGTCAACACAAGGAATTTGCGCTATCTTATTTACGGGTACATGGTCGTCGGTCATTTCGCCTGTTGTTTCATCCACAAAATAATTAGCATAACCAATTTTTGCGGCGGTTGACCAGATCTTAGTCACTACATCGTTGGCATCAAAAACAGAAACACCTTCCTTCGGAAAAACAGCGTCTTTAGCACCAACCATATCTAACAAAATACCATATTTAGCTTTGTAATTTGCTTTATGCAAATGATTAGCCCAATAAACAGAACCTAAACACCAGCTGTATTGATCGCCGTTATCACCGTAATCCTCGAGGTCAAATAAAATAATATCAATACCAACATCGGGTGATTTTTGTTTGATGAGCCTCGCAATTTCCATTAATATGCCAACACCGCTTGCGCCATCATTCACACCCGGACAAGGTTTCGTTTTGTTAGCAGGAATTGGATCTTTGTCGGAAAATGGCCTGCTATCATAATGTGCACACAATAAAATACGTGTTTTAACCTGAGGATTAAAAGTTGCAATTACATTGTCGATGCGCCATTCCTTGCCATCGTATGTATTCATGTTACCGCCTTGTACTTTTACTTCGGCACCTTGTTGTTTAAAGAACTTTTCGTAATAAGCTACAGCTTTATCATGCGCTTTACTTCCCGGTACGCGCGGACCCATATCAGCCTGTGCTTTTACATAAGTAAATGCAGAATCAGAATTAAAATCGGGCGGTACAACATGTGCCTTGGCCGGAACTGTATTTGTATTTATGGTTGTTTTGTCAATGTTGTTTGCGGTATTATCAGTTTTCTTTTCCGGCTGACAAGAAAATATAAATAAAGAAATTGCTATGATTAAAAGAGTTCCGGTTTTTTCAACACAGAGGTCACGAAGGTTTTTGAGTTTCACAGAGTTATTTTTTTTAATTAATACCATCTTCAAATTTTTACATTGTCAATCCCGATAGCTATCGGGAGTCAAATTGACCAACTCGCTCCTTCTTTACTATCTTTCACTTGTATTCCTGCTTCTGTTAATTTATTTCTTATTTCATCAGATGTTGCAAAATCTTTATTTGCTTTTACTTTAGCACGGAGATCTAAAACCAATTGCATTACTTTTTCGAGAGCGGAATTTGCTTTTCCGTTTTCTTCATCGGATTTTAATCCCATGATATCAAACACAAAATTTTTATAGATACGTTTTAAAGCATCAATATCGTTTTGCATGAGCGTCACTTTTTTATCGTTAGCTGAATTAATAATACGAACGGCTTCAAATAAATTGGCAATTAAAATTGGTGTATTAAAATCATCATCCATTGCTTCGTAACATTTTTTTTCGAGCTCAGAAATATTTTCAGAAGAAGTAGGAGATGCAGTAATGTTTTGTAATTTTTTAAAACTTTCCATTAAGCGGTTAAATGCTTTTTCTGATCCTTGCAAAGCTTCATCACTAAAATCCAAAGTACTGCTGTAATGTGTTTGCATCATGAAAAATTTTACCGCCATTGGGTTATAAGCTTTTGATAACAGCGCATGATCGCCTGTGAGCAATTCCATTGGTAAAAAACTGTTTCCTAAACTCTTGCTCATGCGTTGTCCGTTCACCGTTAGCATGTTTGTGTGCAGCCAATATTTAGCCGGACTTTTTCCGCAATATGCAATGTTCTGTGCAATTTCGTTGGTGTGATGTGTGGCTTGGAGATCCATTCCGCCTCCGTGCAGATCAAATTGTTCTCCTAAATATTTTGTACTCATCGCAGAACATTCGATATGCCAGCCGGGAAAACCAATTCCCCAGGGACTCGGCCATTTCATTAAATGTTCCGGTTTTGCTTTTATCCATAAGGCGAAATCCAATCTTCCTTTTTTTTCGTCTTGTCCGTCGAGCTCACGTGTACCTTCCAAAAGATCTTCCAGTTTACGATTGGTGAGTTCGGTATAATTATTTGCCTTAGAATATTTTTCCACATCAAAATAAACGGTGCCATTTATTTCGTAGGCGAATTTATTTTCAATAATTTTTTTTGTGATTTCCTGTTGTTCTATGATATGTCCCGTAGCAGTCGGTTCAATATTCGGCGGGAGTGTATTGAATAAATTCATGATGTCGTGGAAACCAACTGTGTACTTTTGTACAATTTCCATTGGTTCAACCTGCATCAATTTTGCTTTTTTCGCGAATTTATCATCGCCTTCATCACGGTCGCCTTCTAAATGCCCTGCATCGGTTATATTACGCACGTAACGTACTTTATAACCCAAGTGAACTAAATACCTATACATAATATCAAACGAGATAAACGTTCGGCAATTGCCTAAATGAACGTCGCTGTAAACAGTCGGTCCGCAAACATACATTCCAACAAAAGGCGGATTTAACGGAGCAAATTTTTCTTTTTTACGTGTAAGGGTATTATATAAGTGCAGGTTGTGATCCATAATTTTCTTGTATCAAAGGAAGGAATAATTAAAGACAAAAAAAAGACGGCTTAGCCGTCTTTTAGAAATATTATGAATAATGAAATTAATTCTCTACCGGAGTATCGCCAACGTAAACACCGTTTTTGTAAACTGCTATGCGTTCAAGTATACCATTGTAATCGTATAAGTAAGCTTTGCCATCCATTAAGCGGTTATCTTTAAAAATACCGTCTTTAGTAACTTGTTTGTTTTTATTGTAAAGTGTGAATTTGCCATTTAATATCATTGGTGCTTTAGCGTCAGCCACTTTTTCGTCCTTTTCAACTACAGCTTTAGGAGCATTGGTTGGTTCTGCTTTTTTAACTGCAGTTTCGCTTTTCGCATCGTAGGTTTTTATAGAAGCTACATCAACATTACCGTTGTTATATGTTTTTTCTGCTTTAAGCTTTCCGTCTTCGTAATATTCTTTTATAACACCGGTTTCCTTACCTTCTTTAAAATTACCTTGTACGGCAACTTGTCCGTTCTCGTATTTATAAGTTTGCTGGCCATCGCGTTTGCCGCCTTCGTTAAATTTAAATTCGTGCTGCACTTCGCCGGTTTCGTAATATTGTTTCATCTCACCAACCCAACGGTTATTTTTCCAATTACCTTCTTCCTGCACTTTTCCGTTTTCGTGATACATAATAGCATAACCATCCGGACGGCCATTTACGTAAGTAACTTTATTTTTTAACTGGCCATTGCAGTAATACATGATCCAGATATCGGTCTTGCGGTTTTCTCTGTATTTTCCTTCTTCCGCTTTTTGATCAGGTTTGTAGCAATCACCTTGCTTTTCTTTTCCGAATACGATCCACTTGCCTTGTTTTTTTCCTGAAGGATCAACCCAATTAATTGTGTCTTTTCCTTTAATGATAGGCTGCGCTTGTGCATTAAGCAAAGTGCCAAGCAAAAATAATATCGGGATGAATAAACTTTTCATTATATCAAATGTAGTAAATGCACTTCGAATCGTCAATACTTATAGCGAAAACAATTTACAAATAATTAACTAAAAATCAACATATTGGTTAAAAGAAAAAAAGACGATGTTCGTCGTCTTTTAGAATAAATTTATCTATAAAATCTTAGTTTTCTACTTGTGTATCTCCGACGTAAACACCATTTTTATAAACAGCGATACGGCTTAAAATACCATTATCATCGTAAATATAAGCCTTGCCATCCATTAAACGGTTGTCTTTGAATACACCGTCTTTTGTAATTT
>DATMPR010000104.1:0-8617 GCA_035567575.1 Bacteroidia bacterium | reverse complement strand
CGTTGCCTTAAAATTTGCCGAGCAAGGGGCAAACATTGCTTTTACTTATGTTAGTTCTGAAGATAAAGCAATTGCTTTGGAAAAAGAATTAGCCTCTTTTGGCATTAAAGCAAAAGGATATAAAAGCGATGCGGGGAATTTTAAAGCAGCTGATGAATTAATAAATGCTGTCGTTGCTGAATTTGGTACTATTGATATTTTAGTAAACAATGCCGGAATTACGCGGGATACTTTATTAATGCGCATGAGCGAACAACAATGGGATGAAGTAATAAATGCAAACCTTAAATCTGTATTTAATTTAACCAAAGCCGTACAAAAACCAATGCTAAAAGCTAAATACGGTTCTATCATCAATATGAGTTCGGTAGTTGGTGTTAAGGGTAATCCGGGACAAGCAAATTACGCTGCATCAAAAGCCGGAATTATTGGTTTTACAAAATCAGTTGCATTAGAATTAGGCTCCCGTAATATAAGATGTAATGCGATTGCACCGGGATTTATTGAAACTGAAATGACTGCTGCTTTGGATGAGAAAAAAGTACAAGCCTGGCGCGATGGCATTCCGCTTAAACGTGGTGGAACCGCCGAAGATGTTGCAAATCTCACTTTATTTTTAGCCAGCGATATGAGCGGTTACATTACAGGCCAATGCATTAATATATGTGGCGGCATGTTAACTTAAAAGAAAACAAGAATAAAGTATAAGGAGAAAGAATATTGAAAAAGAAATAAACTAACTTTGAATGTCTGCTTTTTTTGCGGACATTTTTTTTGAAAATGAACTTAATTTCTGAATTACCGCTTTATTACATGATCCTTTGCTTAGCTGCAGGACTTGGCTACGCTTATTTGTTATACAGGAACGAAAAGAAAAAAGAAACTTTTTCAAAAAGCATTTTATACACATTATTTACACTCCGTTTTTTTTCGGTTTTAATGATCAGTTTAATGCTGATGGGTTTTTTAATAAAGCGAAACATCAACCAAACCGAAAAACCATTGATCATTTTAGCTTTAGATAATTCAGCTTCAATAATAAATTCTAAAGATTCCACCGAAATAAAAACTGAATTCATTCAAAGACTTAATAAACTCAATGCAACGTTAGCCGAAAAATATAATGTGCAAGCTTTATTATTCGGAAATAAAATAACGCAAAGCTCTGTTCCTGATTTTAATGATAAGGAAACAGATATTTCACAACTATTAAACGATATTGATAATAATTACGCCAATCAAAACATTGGTGCACTTGTTATAAGCAGCGATGGAATTATTAATAAAGGAATGAGTCCGCTTGGTTTTGCTGAAAAATTTAAATTCCCAATTTATACAATTGCTTTAGGCGATACAACCTTAAAAAAAGATCTGCTTCTGCAAAAAGTAAATCATAATCAAGTTGTGTATTTAGGAAATAAATTTCCTGTTGAAGTAGTTATTCAATCGCTTAAACTCAATGGTAAAACCGTAAACATAACTGTATCAAAAGCCGGAGTAAAAAAAGCGGAACAAATTATAAAAATCACGAACGATAATTTTGTTCAAACATTAAATTTTGTTTTAGACGCTGATAAACCAGGGGTGCAAAAATACACTGTACAAATAACTCCTTTAGAAGAAGAATTAAATACAACTAATAATTTTCAAAATTTTGTGGTGGATGTTATTGATACACGTGAGAAAATTTTAATTCTCGCAGCAGCGCCGCACCCGGATATTGCCGCAATAAAAGAAAGCATCGAATCAGGGCAATCCTATGAAGTAGAAATTGGTGATGCTGATTTTAATAAACCTTTAAAGCCTTATAGTTTGGTTATACTTCATAACATTCAATTATCAAACAACCGCCTGGCTATTGAACTTGCCAATAATAACCAACCGTATTTAATTGTTTATCCAAAACCAAACGATAACATACAAGGTTTAAAAATAAGCGGCGCGGGAACAAAGTTTAATGAGACTGAACCTATATTAAATAAAAATTTCTCGTTGTTTAATATTAGTGATGAACTCAAAAATTTCATTAAAGATCTGCCGGCGGTGAATTGTTATTTCGGAAATTACAGTACAACCGCAGGTGCCAATTCACTTCTCTATCAAAAAATTGGTTTTGTTGAAACTGAAAACCCAATGATATTGTTTAATGATAATAGCGGATTAAAATCAGGTGTGATAATTGCAGATGGGATCTGGCGCTGGCGTTTGCGCGATTATGCAGATCACAGTAATCATAATTTATTTAACGAACTCATCATTAAAACCATTCAATACTTATCCGTAAAGGCCGACAAAAGTTTTTTCCGTTTAACAACCAAAAAAATAATCACTGAAAATGATCCGATCGAATTTAATGCTGAAGTTTATAATCAAAGTTACCAGCTCATAACTGAACCTGATGTTACAATTGTTTTAACCGATGAAAATAAGAAGAATTATAATTACACCATGAGTAAAACTCCTAACTCCTATTTTCTGGAAGCAGGTTTATTTCCGGCGGGCGAATACAATTACAAATCAACTATAAAAGCAAACGGTCAGGTGTATTCGCAAAGCGGAATCATAACCGTTAAAGCAATTGTCGCAGAAAAAATAAATACGGTAGCGAATCACACTTTATTATTTCAATTATCAAAAACTACCGGCGGAAAATTATTTTCTAAAAACGAAATTGATAAACTTGAAAAAGAATTAATGACCAACGAAATAATTAAACCTGTTACTTACTCACAAAAACAATTAAACGATCTGATCGATCTGAAATGGATCTTCTTTTTAATACTCGGTTTATTTACGCTCGAATGGTTCTTACGTAAACGTTCCGGGACTATTTAATATTTTTTCCTCTGGTTCCATTTAATCTGTCTTTTCGGGATTGTCTTTCTTCTATCGGCACAAAACCTGATCTAATATTTAAATTCGTATCTAAAACCACATTCACATTAAATGATCTTTGAATAGAATCGAAAATAACCGGCAGAAAATAAATTTTTGAATCCATTTTTTTTCTGGCATATTTATATAACATACCACATTGAAACGGATCACTTGCTAAAGCAATAGTTTTAAATCCATTCTTTTTTGCTAATTCATTTCCATAGAATAAATTTTCCGTACTATGCTCTGCGATCGTATCCACAAAAATATTTTTTTCCTTCACACCCAATTTTTTTGCGATATCTGCCATTTCTTTACCTTCGATCCATTTCGTGTAAACTGCATTGCCCGAAAAAATAATATTGTTCACATAACCGCTTTTATACAGGTAAACCGACCATAACATCCGGGTTTTTAAAAGTGTATCCCATTGTCCGTGAAACAAAGGCAAACCGGGAACTATAGCCACATCCAATGGTTTTATTTTTTCGCATTGCTTTAAACGTTTGCGCGGGGATGGGCCTAACAAATAACAAGAATTTAAAATCAAAATTCCAATAAAAAATATGCTAATTCGCCTGAACAACTTTTTTTGGTTTGAATATGAAGTTATACTGAATGCCAAGACTAAATATGAAGTTTTGCGAAAAAACAGTGTTTCTTATATTTATTTGATCAGAATAAGGAATAATGGCCTGAAACTGAAGCAGCGCATAAATATTTTTTACTCCTATTTTATTCGTGAAACAAGGTTCTATCGTATATAAAAACTTGTTGGTATAATTTACATTTTTTATATAAACCGTTTTGCCGCTGTTAGTACTTGCGGTATCATCTATTTCCTTAAATGAATAGGTTGAAAAGTACAACGCAGATAATCGCGCTGATAAAGAAAATGAATAGGTCATTTTATACATTTTGATCGCGTTAAAATAACCGACTGCCGGCTGCAAATAAATTTTTTGGTAAAGCGAGCGTACTTCATAATTTTTCACCGACTGGTTCAACAACACATTATAATTAGCTGTTTGAAAAGCGAAATTTGAATTGTAACCATATCCCACAAATGTTTCGTAACGCCAGTTTGAATTAGAACCATGTCCGTATGTACCCAATGCCAGATCATAAATCGAAATACCGGTTCCGAAATTTATATTGCCGCATACTGCAACTTTTTTAAATGGATTGTGTGCAACTTGTAACTCAATATGATTTGCACCGACAAAAGCATTTGCCTGTAAAGCTTTATCTTTTCCGAATAAAGGCGTGTTTTGACTAACAGGAATATAAACAGAACGCACAGCGCAGCCGCTTAATAAAAAACACAAAATTAAAATTTTAAAGCTTGCGATTAATTTCACGTTCGGTATCACGTTTTTTAATGGATTCACGTTTATCAAATGCTTTTTTACCTTTTGCTAAAGCTATATCTAATTTAGCATAACCGCTGTCAGATATAAATAATCTTACAGGAACAATGGTTAATCCCTGATCATTTAATTTTTTCTGAAGTTTATTGAGTTCCGCTTTAGTTAATAATAATTTTCGTTCACGGTTTGGTTCGTGATTATAATGCGTTCCCTTCGAGTATTCTGTGATATTTAAATTTTTTATGTACAAAGCATCATTCCTGAAATAACAATAACTATCCACCAAAGCCGCTTTCCCCTCACGAATCGATTTAATTTCCGTTCCGGTAAGTACCATTCCGGCTGTCAATTGTTCAATAAATTGATAATCGAATTTAGCCCGGCGGTTTTCTATGTTAACCTTATTGAGTATTTTAGTTGCCACATTACAAATATACTAAACCATGCCGAACAATACGGTGCAATTAATAAAAGCTAAAACAGAAGATATTCCTGTAATTGCCCAATTAGCGAAAACTATTTGGCATGAACATTATACCAGCATTATCAGCATGGAGCAAATTAATTATATGCTTAATTTAATGTATAGCGATGAGAGTTTAAAAGAACAAATGACCAAAAAACAAAACGATTTCTATTTAATACAACATAATTCTAAAAATATCGGCTTTGTTGCTGTGAGTAAAATTGCTGAAGTTCCGCACGGTTATTTTATTCATAAATTTTATTTGGATCAAACCTTGGCGGGAAAAGGAAGCGGGACTTTAGCCCACAATGAATTAATAAAAATTTTAAATCCTTCGCAACTTTCGTTAACCGTAAACCGGCAAAATTTCAAATCGATCAATTTTTATTTCAAGAATGGATTTAAAATTGAAAGTGTTGCCGATTTTGATATTGGGAATGGTTATGTAATGAATGATTTTGTGATGGTGTGGAGCAAATAGTGCATTCCGCTTAAGGCGGATTGGACTATTTGAGATGCTGACTTGCGCCTTCGGCGGTCAGCATGACATTTCGAAAGTTTAAGCTCATGGAGAACGCGGTGGCTGAGCACAGCCAAAGCCGCATTATAGAAGCACCTTCGGTGGTAAGTATGATATTAGGATAGTTTAAGCGGAATCGAAGAGGCAAAAATTCATTTACTATACGCGGTGGCTGAGCGCAGCCGAAGCCACATTCTACGAAAGTTTAGAAGAAAGCTCTTCCCATATTTGCATTTCTTTTTCGAGTTTTCCTTTCAGGGAATTATAATTTTCGAAAAATGCTTTATCGTTTACTAATTCATTATATTTTTCAGTGTCCGATAATTTCTCATCACAGATCTTAATTTCACCTTCCAGTTTTTCGATCTCTGCTTCTACTTTTTTTAATTGATTGCGGATCTGTTTTTGTTCCTGCTCATTCGCATTTACTTCAGGTTTTTTCTTTTCTGCAGTTTCTTTTTTTACAATTTTAGCTGATAGATCAACTTTTTTATCTAAATCCAATTCGTTCAAGCGTTCTACTTTACGCAATTCCATGAATTCTTCGATGCCGCCTAAATGTTCTTTCACATGTCCGTCTCTGAATTCAAACAAACGCGTACACATGCCTTTCATGAAATCCCTGTCGTGACTCACCATCACAATAGTTCCTTCATAATCCATCAAAGCTTTTTTCAAAATTTCTTTTGAACGAATGTCTAAGTGGTTGGTTGGCTCATCCAACAATAATAAATTATAAGGCTCTAATAATAATTTACATAATGCTAATCGTCCGCGCTCCCCCCCACTCAATACTTTAACTTTCTTTTCAATATCATCTCCGCTAAATAAAAAAGCACCTAATAAATTTCTTACACGTTTGCGGATATCACCGGCTGCCAGATCATCTATTGTTTGAAAAACGGTTTTATCTGTATCTAATTTTTCTTCCTGATCCTGCTCAAAATATCCCATCAAAACACCATGACCCAATTTCACATCACCTTCAAATTGAATTTTGCCGGCGATCATTTTCATCATGGTTGATTTTCCTTCTCCGTTTCTTCCCACGAATCCAATTTTTTCTCCTTTCGCAATGATAAATTCAGCTTTGGAGAAAATGCGTTTCGGTCCATACATTTTTCCTGCATTTTCAACAGTGATAACAATTTTACCGCTATGCGCAGGAGGCGGAAATCTGAAATACATTGCTGCATTATTATCTTCATCCACTTCTACCCGCTCCATGCGGTCGAGTTTTTTAATTAAAGATTGTGCAAACGATGCTTTACTTGCTTTAGCACGGTATTTATCAATTAACACTTCTGTTTGATCGATTATTTTTTGCTGATTTTTTTGCGCGTTCTCTTGCTGTTCTTTTCTTTCGGCACGCAACACTAAATAATGCGAGTAATTCGTTTTGTAGTCGTAAATTTTTTGATTTACAATTTCGATCGTGCGTTTGGTGATGTTATCTAAAAATGCTTTATCGTGACTGATCAACACAACCGCTCCTGCAAACGTTTCCATAAATTCTTCTAACCATTGTATTGCTTCAATATCTAAATGGTTTGTCGGCTCATCTAATAATAATACATCAGGTTTTTGTAATAATAATTTCGCGAGTTCAATACGCATTCTCCAGCCGCCGCTTAATTCAGAAGTTTGTCTGCCAAATTCATTTCTGTCAAAACCCAAACCCTTTAATATTTTTTCGATTTCGGCTTCCATGTTATCGGCGCCAACAATATCCAAACGGTGATTAATATCTGTTAAGTCCTCAATTAATTTCATGTACTCATCACTTTCGTAATCTGTACGTACTTGTAATTGATTATTTATTTCTTCTAAACGTTTTTGCAATTTCTGAATTTCCTGATAAGCAGTTTCAGTTTCTTCATACACAGTACGGCCATGCTGATGGATCATATCTTGCGGTAAATATCCAATAGTACAATCTTTCGGAATCGAAACTTCGCCTTTAGTTGGATTTTGTTCGCCCGCTAATAATTTAAGCATGGTACTTTTTCCTGCGCCGTTTCTTCCTGCCAAACCAATTCTGTCTTTTGGATTTATCAAAAAGGAAATATTATCGAACAAAGGAGTTCCGCCAAAAGCAACTGTTACCGAATTAACCGAGATCATTTTAAAAAATTAAAAATTAAGAAAGTAGAATTATGAATTCCAAATTCGGGTGCAAAGATAGTGAATTAATTATGATTTATGAATGTAGAATTATGAATGAAAAATAACTACTGTAGAATTGCCAAATTGACTAATTGTCAAATTAACATCCCCGCAATGGTAGCTGAAAGATAAGAAGCCAATGTACCCGCAATGAGAGCACGCATTCCCAATTTAGCTAAATCAGCGCGGCGTTCAGGGACCAAAGCGCCAATACCTCCAATTTGCATCCCTACAGAAGAGAAATTTGCAAAACCGCAAATGGCAAAACTTACAATTAACAAGCCTTTATCACTTAATGGTTTTACTAAATGATGAGTTAATGTATCAAAAGCAACAAATTCATTGATGGTTAGTTTTTGTCCCATGATGGTTGCTACTTGCTGCACATCAGCATCAGGTACACCCATACACCAGGCAAGAGGATAAAATACTTTTCCGAAAATATAACCAAGCGAAAGTGGTCCCCAGATTTTTCCTAAACCATAATTTATCAACGCGATCAAAGCAATAAAACCGATCAACATTGCAATTACATTGATGGCGATTTTCATTCCATCGGCTGCGCCATGCGATACTGCATCAATAACATTTGTGTACGGACTTTTTACTTCCAGCGTAACTTTTCCTTTAGTTTGTGATTCTTCAGTTTCGGGGTAAATTATTTTTGAAATAACTAAAGCTGCAGGTGCAGCCATTAAACTTGCAGTTAATAAATATTCGGCGCGGGCGCCCATGTTCACATACACAATTAAAATTCCACCTGCAATACAAGCCATACTTCCTGCCATCGAAGCCATCAATTCGCTTTTCGTCATTGTTGCTAAATACGGACGGATCATAACTTGTGCTTCAACTTGCCCGACGAATGTGCTTGCAACATTACTTAAAGCTTCTGCCCCACTCACACGCATTACAAAATTCATGGCGCGTGCAATTAGTGCTACAACTTTTTGCATAAAACCAATGTGATATAAAACTGCAACGAGTACGCAAACAAAAATAATTGTTGCTGTAACAGTAAAAGCGAATACAAAAGTGTGTGGTGCACCAAAGCCTGCTGATGTTCCATCGTGTTTATCGACCATGATTCCGCCATAAGCAAAAGCTGCGCCATGAGTTGCGAATTGTTCAATTTTACCCATGCCTTTTCCGATCCAGGCAAAAAAATTAGTGATGAACGGAACTTTTAAAACTAATAATGCTATTGCGAGTTGTAAA
>DATMPR010000103.1:0-7307 GCA_035567575.1 Bacteroidia bacterium | reverse complement strand
GATTAATATCAAGATTTTTATCTCCTGAATATTGCAAATACGGCAACACTTTTGGCTCTTGTGTATATCCTTTTGTTCTGAATGGTTCTAATGCTTCAAGAGTCACAATCCAAGGAGAAATTGTACTTGCAAAATTCTTCGCTAAGAATGGACCAAGTGGAACGTATTCCCAGGTTTGAATATCACGTGCGCTCCAGTCGTTAAACAAAACCATTCCGAAAATATAATCATCTGCTTTTTCTGTGGTAACGCTGTCACCCATTTTTGTTTGTTTACCAATGATAAACGCAGTTTCTAATTCAATATCCAATAATTTACTCGGACCAAAAACAGGTAGTTCTGAATCTGCCGGTTTTGTTTGTCCTTTTGGGCGGTGAAAAGAATGTCCACTCACGCAAATGCTCGACGAGCGGCCATGATAACCAACAGGCAAATGTTTCCAGTTTGGTAATAATGCGTTTGCCGGATCGCGGAACATAGTGCCGACATTTGTTGCATGATCGATGCTGCTGTAAAAATCGGTGTAATCTCCAATTCGTACAGGCATTTGCATTTTTACATCACTTTGTTGTTTGAAAACTAAAAAATGTAATTCTTTATGGTTTTGTAATTCAGTATTGGTTGTTAATAATAATTCCGAAATGCGTTCGCGTAAATGATTGGTTGTTTCTTTTCCTAGGGCAATTATGTCATTTAAAGTTCCGTTCCTGAAATATTCCTGAGGTATGTTCAAAGCTTCAAAATATCCGTTGCTTGCTAATTCGTACAGATCAATAATGTTATCACCAATCGCAGAGCAGGCGTGACTCATAACTTTTGCATCAGAATAAATTCCAAATGGAATGTTTTGAATCGGAAAATCACTCCCGGGTTTTACTTCCATCCAGCTTTGAAGGATCGGGTTATTGGCTTTAGAGGTCATAATGGTTTTCTTTAATAATCTCTAAAAATACGAAATTAATAAGGTATTAAAACAAGCTTAAAAAGTTAATTAATTGTGTAAACAATACCGGGGTAATTTTGCCCTTTTTGCTAAATTTGACAATCAAAAATTGATCAGAGATGCCTTCATTCGACATAAGCAGTAAAGTTGACGCGCAATTATTGGATAATGCGATCAACGTGGCTAAACGCGAAATTTTAAACCGTTGGGATTTTAAAGCGAGTAAGAGTGAAATTGAACTTAATAAAAAAGATCTGGTCATTAATATCACTACTGAAAACGATATGCGTTTGGGTGCAATTCTGGATTCCATACACAGTCGAATGATAAAGCAAGGTTTGGACCCACGTTCGTTAGATGAAAAAAAACCTCATTATCCGAGCGGACCGATGATAAAAAAAGATATTACTGCAAGACAAGGAATTGATGCAGAAGCGGCAAAAAAAATAATGAAGGATATTAAGGAGAGTAAGATAAAAGTCACTGCACAAAAAATGGATGAAATAATCCGTGTGACAAGTAAAAACATTGATGATCTGCAAAAAGTAATTGCGATATGCAGTAAAGGAAATTATGATGTTCCTTTACAATTCGTAAATATGAAGTAGTCCTTCGGCAAGCTCAGGATGACAACAAACAATAAAATGAAACAAATATCTACGAACTCCGAACTCTCAACTCCGAACTAATATGATCATCAGAAGCAAAGCACCATTAAGAATAGGACTAGCAGGCGGCGGAACAGATGTTTCTCCTTATTCCGATATTTACGGTGGTGCTATTTTAAATGCGACAATTGATCTGTATGCATACGCTTCGTTGGAACCTTTAAACAATGGTAAAATTGAATTTTGTATTGATGGTTCAGACAAATGTTTGATCCTGGATTCAAAAGAAGAATTAGAATTAGCTGAAGGTTTCGAATTATTTATTGGCGTTTACAATCGCGTTATTAAAGAATTTAATTTAAAACCGCTTTCATTCCGTTTAACTTCGTTTATTGAAGCGCCGCAAGGTTCTGGTTTAGGAACATCATCAACAATTGTAGTTTCGTTGTTAGGTGCATTTTACGAATGGCTTAAATTACCATTAGGAAAATATGATATTGCGCATTTAGCTTACGAAATTGAACGGATTGATTTGAATATGTCTGGAGGAAAACAAGATCAGTACGCAGCAACATTCGGCGGCATCAATTACATCGAATTTTTAGGAAATGACAGAGTAATTGTAAATCCGCTGCAATTGAAACCGGAAATAATAAATGAACTGGAGTTAAATTTACTTTTATATTACACCGCAACACAGCGTTTATCCGCCACAATTATTAACGAGCAAGTTCAAAACGTAAAGGATAAGAACGAAAAATCAGTTGATGCAATGCATAACCTAAAAGAGCAGGCGCATCAAATGAAAGATGCTTTGTTACGCGGTGAATTAAATAAATTGGGCGAGATCTTAAGTTTTGGATGGGATAACAAAAAAAACATGGCGCATTCCATTTCAAATAATTTAATTGACAGCATTTACAACGAAGCAATTAAAAACGGGGCAACGGGAGGGAAAATTTCAGGAGCGGGTGGCGGAGGATTTATGTTTTTCTTTTGTCCGCTCATTACCAAAATAAAAGTTTTGCATGCCATTGAGAAACTTGGCGGCAGATCACAACCATTTAAATTCACGCAACAAGGTTTAACAACATGGACGATAAATTAATTAAGAATTATGAATGTAGAATTAAGAATGAAAAAGTAGGCAGCGGCAGTAAATAGCAGAATTAAAACATAAAGAGTAATTATACATGGACACAATTACAATGAATGCAATAACAGAAACGAATTTTAAATTTCCTAAACAAACAAAAATTTACAAAGGAAAAGTACGTGATGTGTATACTATTGACGGGAAATATTTAGTGATGGTTGCCAGCGACCGCATCAGCGCTTTTGATGTGGTGTTGCCAAAAGGAATTCCATATAAAGGACAAGTTTTAAATTTAGTCGCACAGAAATTTTTGAATGCAACAAAAGATATTGTTCCGAATTGGTTATTAGGAACACCGCATCCGAATATTAGTGTAGGAAAAATGTGTGAGCCTTTTAAAGTTGAAATGGTGATCCGTGGTTATGTTGCCGGTCATGCAGCGCGTACTTATAATTCAGGAAAAAGAATTTTATGCGGCGTAAAATTACCTGATGGATTAAAAGAGAACGATAAATTTCCTGAACCAATAATTACACCAACTACAAAAGCTTCTGAAGGTCATGATGAAGATATTAGCCGAGAAGAAATTTTGAAACAAGGTATCGTTGACGAAAAATATTATTTGCAATTAGAAAAATACACCAGAGCTTTGTATCAGCGCGGACAAGAAATTGCCAATAAAATGGGATTAATTTTAGTGGATACTAAATATGAATTTGGCTTGTATAATGGTGAAGTTACGTTGATGGATGAAATCCATACACCGGATTCATCACGCTATTTTTATTTAGAAGGTTATGAAGAGCGCCAGAAAAAGGGCGAAGAACAAAAACAATTAAGCAAGGAATTTGTGCGCCGCTGGTTAATAGAAAATGGTTTTCAAGGGAAAGAAGGGCAGAAGGTGCCTGAAATGAGTAGTGAATGGATAAATGAAATTTCTAATCGCTATATAGAACTTTACGAAAAAGTAACGGGGGAGAAATTCATAAAGCACGATTCCGGGAATTTTAATAAGGAAATTGAAGAAAGGGTGATCAACTTTTTAAATAGATTATAATCGCTGATCAATTTCTTCAAAATCGTGTGGCGATAAATTTCTTCGCCGGAGACTCAATAAATTTATACATTAAATAAGCTGAAACAATTGTAAATAAAAGAGAGGCAAAGATCGTTAACGCCGGATGCCAATGGAAGGTACCGATTATTTTCATAAGCGGTCTGTGAATCAGATAAAATCCATATGAAATTTCGCCGATGAAAATCATTGGCTTAAACCTTAAAACAAAAAAATCTGAAGGTTTGGAGATAACTAAAGCGAAAAATATTACAATCAATATTAAAGCGTAGATATTTTTCAGTGGTTTAATATCATTTATTCCAAATAATTTTTTAGCTCCTTCTAATGTAATAATAAGTACCAAAAGCATTAACCAGGATACAATCGAAGGAATTTTATTTTTTATTCTCTCGAAAAATCCGTTATTTTTTAATACCGATAATAACACTCCAAAGAAAAAGAAAAGTGAGAAAGTTGGCATCTCATGTGATATTCTGTGTTTTAAAATGTAAACTAATATAGACGGCATAAATAAGAGTATGGGAACTAAAATCAAAATTAGTTTACGTACCTATCCCTAAATAGGAAATATTGCTTATATTTGATATAAAAATGGTTATGGAAAAAATTACTTTTACTGGAAAATCCAAAAATATAAAAAACAAATCTCATAAAAGCATAATCATAAAAGAATTTTCGTTTGGTATAAAATTTTGTGGCGATGGTCATCCTGATAGTTTTAAAATAACAGAAGTCGAAATTAATAAACCGTATGATATACAAAAATACGATTCTATTTATTTTGAGACTAGAACTGTCAATGATAATTCCATTCATTCTATTTCTTTTGAAATTAATTAACTAAATATTATTATTTGGAATGCATATTGTAGTTTTCATTTTCTTCCAAGTCCCCTCTCTTGGATACATTGAAAAAGAAACTATTTTGTCGTTTGAATCAAATAAAGTTGTGGCACATGGATTTTTAATATTTTTTAAAGCGTCCTTAAACATTTTCGCTAATGATTCATTTTTATTCAATTTCCTTTTAAGGGATAGGTGCGTTAGTTTATTGCGTTTTTCTTTCGCGTAAAAGTACCAAAACAAGATGAAACATCCGTAAAACTGAACTTCAATGGGCACCGTCCATAATTCGTAAGGCGCACCTAAAAAAAATAAGCCTGTAATAAACTTAACTTGGTTTCGAAAATCATAATAAAAGCCGGTATATATATAATTGGATATAAGGAACGAAGTAAGAAGTATGAGAAAATAAAGCGGAAATATTCTTGCAATGCGCGCTTTTATATATCCATGAAGATTTTTATTGGTAAACTGCTTGTCTAGATATAGCTGGCCCATTAAAAAGCCGCTGAGCATAAAAAACAAAATAACGCCTTGAATACTATAGTACCTGGCGAAAAATGCGGGAATCAATCCGTCTTTTGAAAGATGGGAAACAAAAACCATCAAAGCGGCTAATCCACGCAATCCTGTAAGTTCCGGCATGTATTTCATTAAGATGAAAATACAACGTATTTATTTAATAAAAAAACCTTTCAAGATATTACTGAAAGTTTTTTAGAAATGTAGTTGCATTATTTAGCTTTCTCTTTCAACAAAGCTAATTCCAATACTTCGCTCATTTGCGACACGTAACTGAACTTTACGCCTTTTAAATAGTCTGTTTTAATTTCGTCAACATCTTTTTTGTTATCGGCGCACAAAATTATTTCTTTAATGCCGGCGCGTTTTGCGGCCAGTATTTTTTCTTTTATTCCGCCAACAGGTAAAACTTTTCCTCTCAAGGTAATTTCTCCGGTCATGGCAATGCCGCGTTTTACTTTGCGATGTGTTAATGCGCTTGCTAATGAAGTCATCATAGCAATTCCTGCACTAGGTCCGTCTTTTGGTGTTGCGCCTTCAGGAACGTGTAAGTGAATATTGTAGTTATCAAAAATATCAGAATCTAATTCTAAAATATCGGGATGTGATTTTAAGAACTCCAAGGCAAGTGTTGCACTTTCTTTCATTACATCACCTAAATTTCCTGTAAGAGTTAATTTTTGTGTTTTGCCTTTGCTTAAACTCGTTTCAATAAACAAAATATCGCCGCCTACTTGTGTCCAGGCTAAACCCGTAACAACACCTGCAGCATCATTACCCTGGTATTTATCTTTAACGTGAGCAGGACCTAAAATCTTAATTAAATTCTCTTCCGTAATTTTTGGTTCATCTTTTCCTGCAGCAACGTGAACTGCAACATAACGTGCAATTTTCGAAATTTTCTTTTCTAAATTACGAACGCCGCTTTCCGATGTATAATTATCAATTACATTTTCTAAAACTTTATCATTTAATTTTAATTGAGATTTTTTTAAACCGTTCTCTTCAGTTTGTTTTGGTAATAAATGCCGTTTTGCAATTTCTAATTTTTCTTCAACAGTATAGCCGTTCACTTCTATAATTTCCATTCTATCTCGCAAAGCGGGTTGTATGGTATTTAAATTATTGCAAGTCGCAACGAACATTACTTTACTGAGATCATAATCCATTTCTAAAAAATTATCATAGAAATTAGAATTTTGTTCAGGATCTAGAACTTCTAAGAGAGCAGAAGAGGGATCACCATGAAAATCATTCCCAACTTTATCAATTTCATCCAATACAAAAACCGGATTTGAGCTTTGTACTTTCTTAATATTTTGTAAAACACGTCCGGGCATTGCGCCTATGTATGTTTTTCTATGACCACGGATCTCGCTCTCATCTTTTAATCCGCCTAAACTCATGCGGACATATTTTCTTCCTAATGCTTTTGCAATACTTTTTCCTAAAGATGTTTTTCCAACTCCGGGAGGTCCGTACAAACAGAGTATTGGTGATTTGAGATCACCTTTTAATTTTAATACCGCTAAATGTTCTAAAATACGTTCTTTTACTTTTTCTAGACCGTAATGGTCTTCGTTTAAAGTTTTCTCAGCATTTTTAATATCAAAATTATCTTTGGTGTATTCTCCCCAAGGTAATTCGAGCATGAGTTCCAAATAATTTGTTTGTATTCCGTATTCTGCGGCATTTGGATTCATACGCTGCAGTTTACTGAAACTTTTATCAAAGATGGCTTGCACTTCCTTGCCCCACTTTTTAGCCTTTGCCTTTTCTTTAAACTCATTTAATTCCTGTTCAAAATTATTGCCGCCCAATTCATCCTGGATAGTTTTCATTTGCTGCTGCAAAAAATAATCGCGCTGCTGTTTATCCAGATCGTGTTTTGTTTTATCCTGAATCTGGTTTTTTAATTCAAGCATTTGCAATTCTTTATTCAGATTTGCTAAAACTAAAAGTGAGCGTTGTTTTAGATCAGGTACTTCTAACATTCTCTGTTTATCGTCAGTTGTCGCATTCATGTTTGAAGAAATAAAATTGATAAGGAAAGTATTACTCTCAATATTATTTAACGCGAAACTTGCTTCCGTAGGAATGTTAGGAGATTGTTTTATGATCTGATGTGAAATTTCTTTCAGGTTTGATACGATCGCTTGAAATTCTTTATCATCCTTCGCGGGCTTCGCTTCGTTAAATCCAATGACTTTTGCTTTG
>DATMPR010000102.1:0-8786 GCA_035567575.1 Bacteroidia bacterium | reverse complement strand
ATATTGGAGGAAAATTATTGAAGTGCGGAGAGGAATTTGTTGCAACAATTTCCGGACCAGGAATATGTTCCCAGTATGTAGTTCCTGTTCCTCCGGGATTTACAATATTAAGAATTGCATTATTACGGCAGCATCTTTGATAAACTATATAATAACCTCCGTTTATTGGAGGCAGAGTTATGATCTCCTCATAAATACCTTCTTCAACGCAAACAGTATTCGGTGGTGTGATACATGGGTTATTAATTGAAGGCGCGATATTGTTCAGTGAAAGCATGGGGATTTGCATAGTATCAACAAGAATCCCATTCTTATCAAAAATATTTACAATAGCAGGATTATCCAATTGAGCTTGTCCGTTATAACAATCACGATAAACCTTTAAAGTAATTTTATATTTGTTACCGCCTAAATTATCGTAATAAATTTCACCGCCAACAATATGCGTTGCTCTCAATTGTGAAGTCAGCACAATAAGCAATAATAAAAAATATTTAGTAACTCTTTTCAACACAGTAGTTTAACCAATATAAAGTTAACAAAAATAATTGTGATTATAAAGCCGATGAGTGGAAAAACATTAAAATTAGTGATTTGTGTAAGGCATTGAGTAATTTTACAATACAATTCAACCACTTATAAAGCAAAGCCAACCACTTATAAAATGAGTGAAACCTCAGACATAAACAATAAAACCATTCTTTTTTTTGATGGCAACTGTGGTTTATGTAACAGGAGTGTAAAATTTGTTTTGAGAAAAGAAAAAGATCACGAATTATTTTTCTCGCCGCTGCAATCTGAATTCGCAAAAAAAACTTTGAAGCAGTTTAATTTAGAAGACAAAGCAGATACAATGCTGCTTTTAGAAGATGGAAAAATTTATTTTCAATCTTCCGCTGCTTTACGCACCACAAAATATTTAAAAGGATTATGGCCGGGCATGATGTTTTTTTTAATTGTTCCGCCCTTTATAAGAAATGCCGTTTACAATTATATTTCAAAAAACAGGATAACCTGGTTTGGCATTGCGGATTATTGTGATATGATGACGGCGCAATTGAAAAAGAGATTTATTGAATAAATTATTTCGCGTGTGGCTGAGCGCAGTCGAAGCCACTTCCTATTTTTTCATTCTTAAGATCTGTTCTTCCATTATTTTAATTCCTTCTGGAAAACTGTGAGGATCGTATCCTAAAACTTTTCTGGCTTTATCAATAATGAATCCTGTTTTGGGCGGACGTTTTGCAGGCTGTTTTATGTCGGCAGACTTTGATGGTTTTATTAACGATTTATCTAATTTATAATAATCAGCAACAACATAAGCTAATTCAATAATGCTGTAAAAATCTTTTCCTGAAATATTAAATATGCCTTCTGCTTTTTTCTCTGCAATTAAAATACAACCATCCGCCAAATCTTCAGCTAAAGTTGGTGTGCGGAATTGATCATCCACAACATTAATTGTTTTACCTTGTTCTAAATTTTGTTTTACCCACAATACAATATTGCTGCGGCTCATATTATCTACAATACCATAAACCAAAACAGTACGAGCTATTGCCCATTTTAATTTGCTGGCTAAAACAATTCTTTCTGCTTCTAATTTTGTTTCGGCGTAATAACTTAGAGGATTTGGTTTTTCTTCTTCGGTAAGTGGACCGTGTGTTCCATCAAAAATAAAATCGGTACTCAAATGTATGAAGTGTGGATTGTAAGAGGCAGTTTTTAAATTTTCCAAAACTTTTACCTGGTGTGCAACTGAAGTGGCATTCATCAACATCGCTGCTTCTTTTTCTGTTTCACAAGCATCTACGTTTGTCATAGCCGCTGTATTAATAATTACATCGGGTCTGTGTTTTTCGAAAACTGATTTTACATTTTCGTAATTAGTAATATCTAATTGCTCATAAACATAACCGCTTTTATCGATCAGACGGTTTTCGCCGCGTGCAGTCGCTATTAAATTAAAATCGGATCTCTCTTTTAATTTGTAAACTAATTTTTGTCCTAATAAACCATTAGAGCCTGTAACCAGAATTTTCATTTACTGAGATAAAATTTCTTTTAGTTTTCGTATTTGATCAGGCGTACCTAATACAAATATTTTTGATTTTGGAATTACTTTTGTGTCGGCACTTGGATTAACAATGTATTCACCTGTATCGGTTTTGTAACCTATAATATTAGCGCCTGATTTATTTCTTATTTCAAGTTCCTTTAAAGTTTTATGTTTTAATCCTTCTGATAAAGAATCAAATTTTATTTCTTCCAAATTAATATTATCGCCGCCTTCAGCAGTAATAAAATCAATGAACTCCATTACATCCGGTTTCATTACCAGCGAAGCCATGTGAGCCCCGCCTACTCTATCAGGCATTATCACATTGTTAGCACCCGCTATTTTTAATTTGGTATCGGAGTTGTCATCGCTTGCGCGGGAGATAATAGTAAGTTTTGGATTTAAATTCCGCGCCGTTAAAACAATAAATAAATTATCGGCATCAACTGGTAATGTTGTTATTAAAGCTGAAGCTCTCAAAATTCCCGCTTTAATTAAAGTTTCATCTTTTGTTGAATCGCCTGTTAAAACAAGCTCACTAAATTTATGATTGATGGATTCTGTAACCGAGTTACTGCTTTCAACAACAACAAACCGGCGATCGTGTTTTTTTAATACATGCGCAGCCTGGCGGCCGTTACGTCCAAAACCACAAATGATAACGTGGTCCGTTAATTTATCTATCGCTGCAGTCAATTTTTTATTTTTATAAAATTGGTTAAACTCGCCATCCATTACAAAACGCGTAATAGCTGAAACGGCATAAGCAAATGTACCAAAACTTGTGATGATTAAAAATACCGTAAACAATTTTCCTGCTGTTGAAAGCGGCTGCACCTCTCCATAACCTACCGTAGCAACAGTAATTATGGTCATGTAAAATGCATTTAAGAGCGAATATCCTTCAATAACTATATAGCCAATAGTGCCAATGGCAATTAGAATGAAAAGTATAGCTACCGGAACTACAAACCTGAAATAATCTTTAATGAATTGGCGCATCTTACAGTGATCCAAATATAGCTATTTTACCGTTAGTAGGAACGCTTCCATTACTAAATGGATTAAATCATCCCTTAAAAGACGGTAAATATTTGGTATCTTTGCACAGCAATGAAAGCACGTACCCTCAAGAAAAATAAAGTAAATGTTGTCACTCTCGGCTGCAGTAAAAATATTGTGGATAGCGAAGTTTTAATGGGACAACTAAAAGCCAATAATTTTAATGTTGAACATGAAGGAACAAATGATGATCACAACATTGTAATTATAAATACCTGCGGCTTTGTTGAAAACGCGAAACAAGAAAGTATAGATACAATTTTACGCTACGTTAATGCAAAGAAAAAAGGCGACATAGAAAAATTATACGTTACCGGTTGTTTAAGCGAACGCTACAAAACAGATCTTGAAAAAGAAATTCCGGATGTGGATGCTTATTTTGGAACGCGTGATCTTCCAAAAATTTTAAAAACATTAAAGGCAGATTATAAACACGAACTCGTTGGCGAACGTTTATTAACTACACCTTTACATTACGCTTATTTTAAAATTAGCGAAGGCTGTGATCGTCCTTGCAGTTTTTGCGCCATTCCAATTATGCGCGGCGGACATATTTCAGTTGAGAAAGATGAATTAGTAAAGCGTGCCAAAAGTTTAGCAACTAAAGGAACAAAGGAACTTTTATTAATTGCGCAGGATCTTACTTATTATGGTTTGGATATTTATAAAAAACGTGAGCTTGCTGATCTGTTAGAAAAATTAAGTGATGTTGAAGGCATCGATTGGATCCGTTTACATTATGCTTTTCCAAGCGGTTTCCCAATGGAAGTGTTGGATGTGATGAATAAAAAACAAAACATTTGTAATTATTTGGACATGCCTTTGCAGCACATTAGCGATAACATGTTAAAGAGCATGAAGCGCGGAACGACCAAACAAAAAACAATTGATCTTGTAAATCAAATTCGCGACAAAGTTCCTGGCATTGCGATCCGTACAACATTAATTGCAGGTTATCCCGGCGAAACACAAAAAGATCACGAAGAAATGTTACAATGGGTGGAAGAAACTAAATTCGACCGCCTCGGTATTTTTATATACTCGCATGAAGAAAACACAGGCGCTTTTAAATTAAAAAATGATGTGAGCGAAAAAATAAAAAAGCAACGCGCCGATGCAGTGATGGCCATTCAACAGGAAATTTCTTTAAAACTTAATCAAGAAAAGATTGGAAGAACCTTTAATGTGTTGTTTGACAGGAAAGAAAATGAATTTTTTGTTGGACGGACGGAGTTTGACAGTCCGGATGTAGATAATGAAGTGCTTGTAAAAGCAAATAAAGATGCTTATGTTCGTATTGGTGATTTTGCCAATGTAAAAATTAACGATGCCGGCGATTTCGATCTGTACGGCGATTTAGTTTAGCCACAGATCGCACAGATTATTCCAGGAGATTTTTTGTTAAACTAACTTCAATCCATCTATAGGTTTATCGTAACCATGTTTTTTGTTGTGCTTTACGCAATCCCAATATTCCTTGGTATAATCAACCAGAATTTCTTCGCCTTTATTTATATCGCGGGTGGCGACAATAAAACACTTGTCACCAAAAACATCGTACTCGCAATTATTCTTTAACCCTTTTGCGCGGCTTAAACCGGCAGCATCATTTGCATAACGCGCTTTGTATTGAGGAGTATGAAAAGCATCGATGCAATTCTTTTTGTTGATATAAAATAAATAACCGTCTTCGCAGCTTGAAACACGATTATCATATTCTTTCCAGTTAATGATCTGACCTTTGTATTCAATAACTTTTGTTCCTTTTTTAATTGGTTTATCAGTGAATAAACCTAAACCTGCGTTAGGGAGCCTTGATTTTTTTACGAGTAGTGCCATAATTTGAGGCGTAAAGATACAACTTTTTAGTAAGGAAAAAGTAAATTTAAAATTAAGTTTGGACAAATAATATGAAACCTGCGACGAGCATTTTATTTGAAAAAATTTTTTATGTTTTCAGCCGTCTCAAAATGATAATCCTTATTCCCTTTCAAATATAGAACCTTGTCCACATTCCTGAAAAGCACATCCAGATCGTGGGAAGAAACGATAACGGTTTTTTGCTGGTCTCTTACTAATTGTTTTAAGAGTTGAAATAATTGGATGCGCGATTCAAAATCTAAAAAGGCAGTTGGCTCATCCATTAAAATGACAGGCGTTTGCTGCGCTAATGATTTTGCAATTAATACTTTTTGTTTTTGACCATCGCTCAATTCGTCAAAATAACTTTTGGAAATATTTTTAATGCCAATGGTTTCCAGACTTTGATTTACAATTTTAACATCCTCTTCCTTTAGTTGACCAAATGCGTTTAAATATGGAATTCGTCCTGAAGCAACAATATCAAACACAGTTAAATTAAATCCGCCTACTTTATCTGTTAGTACGATTGAAATTATTTTTGAAAGTTCCTGAGATGAAATTGAATTCGGGGATTTACCATCCAAAGTAATTTCTCCTGCTAAAGGTTTTAAGCTTCCGATAATTGTTTTTAACAAAGTTGATTTTCCAATTCCATTACTTCCCACCAAGCCAATTAATTCGCCCTTACCGATCGCGAAATTCAATCCCGACAAAATTTCTTTTTGTGCGTATCCAATATTTAGATCTTTCACCTTCAGCATTACGAAATGGTTTTTGATTTAAAGATTAAATAAATAACTACCGGAGAACCTAAAATTGTTGTGATAGTATTTATTGGTAGAGCATAACTCTCACTTAAGATCTGGCAAATACTATCGCACAACAACAAAGTAATAGCACCAATTAAAAAACAATAAGTTATTTGATGCAATTGATGCGACGTTTTAAAAAGCAAACGACAAGCAATTGGAACCGATAATCCGACAAAAGCAATTGGTCCGCAAAATGCAGTTATCAATCCGGTTAAAACTGCAGTGATGACAATGATGATCAAACGCAAACGATTTACATTAATTCCTAAATTCTGAGCGTAAGTTTCATTCAGCAAAATTGCATTTAAGGGTTTTGAGAGGAATAATGTAGCAAAACAAAAGATCAAACACACCGGCAGCAAAATAAAAATATCTTTATTAGAAGTATTACTTACCGAACCCATTCCCCAAACAACAAAACTTTTTAAAGCCGCGGGGTCCGACATATATTCAATTAATCCCTGGAATGCTCCAAGAATTTGTGAAATCATTATTCCAACCAATAAAACCGTTGTATTGCTTCTGCTGCGTTTTGAAATAAATAAAACCAAACTCATCACCAACAAAGATCCTGTAACTGCAGAAATGCCTATTAAAGATTTTCCGATAAAATAATTACTTACACCGCCGAATAAGATCATCGCGATAGCGACAAACAATCCGGCGCCGCTACTTACGCCTAAAACGTATGGTCCTGCAAGCGGATTACGGAATAAAGTTTGCATTAATAAACCGGAGATTGCCAAACTTCCTCCCGCTAAAATGGCCGTAAATGTTTTTGGTATACGTATGTTATAAAAAATATCGGAAGCAATTCCATCTTTTAGATCTGATAATGAAATGGTGATGGTACCAAAAAAAAGATTGACAAATAATAACGCAACTGTTATTAATAGAAGAATAAGAACATGTAATATAAACGAATTGCGCACGGTTAAATTTACTCAATCTTTTTATAATACTTTAGCTCATATTCAGGCAATAAATCCGGATGAAATATTTTAATGAAGTCTTTTAATAATTCATCAGGGTTGCATATCCCATTCTCCCAATAATCACTATAACCCTTCGCGTTCACAATTTTAGTATTATTATACAGATTGCCATTTTTATATGCTTTAAATAAATTGTATCGCTCATCGTACGACAATAAATCTTTTTTCGAATTTATATTGATGAAAAGATTTACCCAGTAATCGGCATCCTTAGCTTTTAAGTATACTTCTTCGAAATTTAAAGCAATACTGCCAAATTTATTTTCATTCTTCCATATATAATCCGCACCGGCATCCTTTAAAAAATGCGCCATATAACTATTGCCGCCGGGAACATGCCAGGCATCAGCGTATTTAATTTCAGTTAACACTGTTGGTTTGTATTTAACCGTATCCGTCATTTTTTGTAATTGCAAATAATTTTGCTCCGTGATATTGAATAATGAATCCGCCGGTTTTTCTTTATCAAAAAAAACGGCTATGAATTTTATCCATTCAGCACGGGCTAAAGGATGTTCTTCCAAATGATCTAACGTAATAGCAACCGGAATCTTTGAATTAATTATTTTTTCGTTCGCGTCCTTTTTAGGATTCCCCATACCAAACATCAATAACAGATCAGGATTCAAAACTAAAGTTTGTTCTACACTAATTTCAGGGCCTTTGCCAATTTCTTTTATTTTTTTTAAAGCTACACCTTCTACAATAAATTTATTATTGTAATAATCTACATTGTCGACCGCAATAATTTTATTTTGCAATTGTAATTTGGTAAGCATCGCAGCGTAAACTGAACTCATGCACGCAATATTATTTACCGGGGTTGCTATATAAAAAACATTATCGCCTAATTTTGGTTTAGGCTGAGATTTTGAATAAAGAATAAAAGTCGCAGTGGTATCATTACTTTCGCGATTCCCGAACAGGAATAACTTTTTGTACTCCTTAAAATTTTCAATGCAAAAACGCTTCGCATACATAAGCGAAATGCTTTTGCCGGAACCGAGCGGGTTTTCTTTGGCTGCTTTTTGTGAATTGTCGCTGCACGACAAAACCAATAACCAATAACCAATAACCAATAACTTATATTGTGACTTTAAAAACACTTCCGTTTGGTTTATTATCTGTAACTTCTATTTTTCCGTTATGGGCTTCCACAATTTTTTTGACAATGTACAATCCTAATCCTGTTCCTTTTGCCTTACGTGTTTCTTCATTCCCAACACGGTAAAATTTTTCAAAGATCTTTTCTTTTTCTTTAGAAGGAATTCCCACACCGTAATCACATACTGTAAAAGTAATTTTTCCATCACGGTTTTTTAGGGAAACAGTTACGGGTGATTTTTCAGGTGAATATTTTAAAGCATTTTCAATGAGATTTATTATTACGGAGGGGAATAACAATTTATCTGCGACGTTAATTATTCCTTCTTCCACTTCCGTTTTTAAAACTCCGTTTTGTTTTTTATCAGAGAAATAATTTGACAAAGTTTGTTCCGTTAGATCACTTAGGTTCACGCTTTCTTTAGTCACCATTAATTCCTTATCGGCACTATTGGCCAATAACACATCTTCAATTAAACGGTTCAGGCGATTGGTTTCATTTACAGCACTATTTAATAATTGTCTTTGTTGTTCTGCATCCAATTGTTTATGCTTCAATAAAGTTTGAAGCTGCAATTTTGTTGCGGCGATCGGTGTTTTCAATTCATGAGTAACACTTAACAAAAAATTCTTTTGTTGATTTACTAATTCTATTTCTTTGTTCGAGGCTTTTCGTATTCTGTAAAACGCGTATAGTAACAGCAATAAAAAAACAGTTCCTTCACCAACGATCATGTAAATCTTATTTTGTTTTTTTACATGCAGATCTGAAATTTGTTTTTCCAAACTTACTGCATCTGTTGATGTAATTTCTGCAAGCTTTTGTTCCTCGCCGGTGATCTGAGTTGTTTGCCGCACCAACAAAACTTCCCACCACAAAAATTGCAGCAT